>NZ_JBVITE010000038.1:52659-80830 GCF_055575155.1 Kitasatospora sp. NPDC034533 | reverse complement strand
AAAAGCGAAACGACCGGCACGAACCGGAAGTGGTGTTTCAGAGGATTGGCCGCCCCGGGACCGTCCGCGCCGATGCGTGTCCGGTGCTCCCTGCCAGGCAGCTCGAAGAACACTAGACCTTCGGACTCTCCGAGTCAACAGGGGCGGCCGACGCAACCGGATTCCCGGTCGCCTCCTCCGCCGGCAGCTGGAAGGTCAGGACCGCGACGTCGTCGTCGTGCTCGGAGGTCACGCCCATCGCCCGCAGCAGCCGGGCGCAGACCACCTCGGGGGCGCCGATCGCGCCGGTCAGGGTGCGGGCCAGGAGGTCGAGGCCCTGGTCGATGTCCTCGTCCCGGCGCTCGACGAGCCCGTCGGTGTAGAGGACGCCGGTCGTGCCGGGGAGCAGGCGCAGGGTGTGGGAGACGTGCAGGCCGCCGCCGGTGCCGAGGGGCGGGCCGTTCTGTTCCTCGCTGCGCAGGATGGTGCCGTCGGGGCAGCGCAGCAGGACGGGCAGGTGCCCGGCGGAGGCGTAGGAGAGGGTGCGGCGCCGCGGGTCCCAGACGGCGTAGGTGCAGGTGGCGATCTGGTTGGCGTCGATCTCCATGGCGATGTCGTCCAGCAGGCGCATCACCTCGTGCGGGGGCAGGTCCAGGCGGGCGTAGGCGCGGACGGCGGTGCGCAGCTGGCCCATGACGGCGGCGGCGCGCAGACCCCGGCCCATCACGTCGCCGATGACGAGTGCCGTGCGCCCGCCGTCGATGGCGATGACGTCGTACCAGTCGCCGCCGACGGCTGCCTCGGCGCCGCCGGGCTGGTAGGTGGCTGCGACCCGCAGGCCGGCCGGTTGGTCGAGCTTCTGCGGGAGCAGGCTGCGCTGGAGGGTGACGGCCGCCTCGCGCTGGCGGCGCTCGGCTTCGCGCAGGCGCGCGGCGGCGAGGACCTGGTCGGTGACCTCGGCGGCGAAGATCAGGACGCCGGTGGGCGGGCCCTCCACCGGGGCGTCGCAGTTCTCACCGGTGCCGAGCGGGACGCAGGAGACGTTGTAGTAGCGGTTGCCGGTGAGGCCGAGGATGCAGCGGGCCTTGACGCTGCGCGGGCGGCCGCCGCGGATGACCTGGTCCATCAGGGGCAGCACGCCCATGCTGCCGAGTTCGGGGAGCGCCTCCGCCGCCGGCAGGCCGGTGGGGCGTTCGCCGAAGAGTTCGCGGTAGGCGCGGTTGGCGTAGCCGAGCTGGTGGAGCGGGCCGTAGGTGACGGCGACCGGGGCGGGGATGCGGTTGAGGACCTCGCGCAGGTTCTGCGGCTTGTGCGGGTCGAGGAGCTCGACGGGGGCGGCGGGGCAGCTCGGGTCGCGGGGGCTGGGCACGACCACGCCGTCGGGGCAGGGCCCGTCGTCCTCGGTCCCGGTGCCGTCGGGCGGGACGGCACGCCAGGGGACTCCGGTGAGCCGGGCGCTCCAGCGCATGAGGTTCAAACGACGGCCGCTTCCTCGATTTCCAGGCATATCATCACTTTTTGTGTGCGCGGTAGCACACGGGGTAATGACCAGGTCGGGGTGATCCTGTCAGGCGGAGGCCCGGTTCCGGAAGTCGCGCGCCCGGCGTGGCCGTCCGGTTCGCCCTCCGGTTCACGGCGCGGCCGGTCGTCGGCCCGGCTCGACGGGGGCGGTCACCGGGGAGCATCCGGTCCGGCGTCGGACGGACGGGCGGGCCCCGGGTCGAACCCCTCCTCGAAGGCCGAACGGGGGTGCTCCGCCGCGCCCAGCGAGACCACCTCGCGGCCGAACACCCCGCCGAGCACCCAGTCCACCAGGACCCGCACCCGGCGTTCGGCGCTCGGCAGCCGCCGCAGGTGCCGGGCCCGGTGCAGCCACCAGGCCCGCCGGCCGGTGAGCTTGCCCCCGCGCCTGGTGTGCGCGACGGCGCGGCGCGGGCCGAGCGAGGTCGAGCAGGCGGCCGGGCCGGGCCGGTAGTCGGCCAGGCCCGGAGCGTGCGGCCCGCCGTCCAGGGCCACCACGACGTTGCGGGCGAGCAGTTCGGCCTGGGCGAAGGCGTGCTGGGCGTTGGGCGCGCAGGGAGCGCCTCCCGCCGTCGGGTCCGGTACGGCGGCGCAGTCGCCCGCCGCCCAGACTCCGGGCAGCGCGCGTCCGTCCGGTCCGACGGCCTGAAGGGTCGCCAGGCACCTCACCCGGCCGCGGGTGTCCAGCGGCAGGTCGGTCTCGCGCAGCAGCGGGGACGGCCGGACACCCGCCGTCCACACCAGGGTGCGGGCGCCGAAGCGGCTGCCGTCGGAGAGCGCCACGACCCGGTCGGCGGCGGACTCCAGGGTGGTGCCCAGCCGGATGTCGACGCCGCGCTCGCGGAGTTCGCCGAGGGTGTGCTCGGCGAGTTCGGGCGACTCCTCGGCGAGGATCCGGCCGGTCGCCTCGACCAGCACCCAGCGCAGGTCCTCGGCGCGGACGTTGTGGTAGCCCCGGACGGCGGTCCGGGCCATGTCCTCCAGTTCGGCGAGCGCGCCGACGCCCGCGTAGCCCGCGCCGACGAAGACGAAGGTGAGCGCGGACTGGCGCAGCGCCGGGTCCCGGGTGGCGGAGGCGAGGTCGAGCTGTTCCAGCACGTGGTTGCGCAGGCCCACCGCGTCGCCGACGGTGGAGAAGCCGAGGCCGTGCTCGGCGAGGCCGGGCACCGGTGCCGTGCGGGAGACCGAGCCGGGGGCCACCACCAGGACGTCGTAGGGGAGTTCGACCGGCGCGGGCGGCTCGCCCCGGCCCGCGGCGTCGGCCAGGGCGCGCCGGGCGGAGTGTTCGATCCGGGTGATCCGGGCGGTGAGCACCCGGCAGTCCGGCAGGACCCGGCGCAGCGGGACGACCACGTGACGCGGGTCGATGGAGCCGGCCGCCACCTCGGCCAGCAGCGGGTGGTAGGTGAAGTAGGCCTGGGGCTCGACGACGGTGATCTCCACCTCGCCGCGCCGCAGCCGCTCCCGCAGGGCGCGCTGGAGGTGGAGCGCGGCGGCGGTTCCGGCGCAGCCGCCCCCGGCGATCAGGATCCTGATGGTGAGCCTCCTGCCGATGTGACGTTTCGTCCCGGCCTCCCGGCCCGGGGGTGTCCCCCCATCACGCCCCCTATGAAGGACCGGCGGGGGTCGTCTTGTCCACAGTCCGTACGGGGCGGGTTGCGATGCGAGTGCCCGCTGTGGCCAGTTGTGCTTACTGGGCGACTTTCTGACGCACTTTCGGCCGCGAACAGTGGTGAACTATGGTCGGATTGTGTACCGGGGCGGCCGTCGCCATGACAATCGGCGGCGACGCACCGTGGGGCGGCCATTACGGCCAGTTCCAGTGTTGGCGTGAGAACCCGACTGGGGGCCGGTCATCCGGGGAAGGGTAGTTCCCGGACAAGGGCCCCGGACGGAGCCGACGCGCCGAGCCGGACGTGGACCCGGCCCGGCGGCACGAACCGTGGTCACCGGAACGGGACGGGCGGCACGAGCAATGGGTCATCGGGTCATTTCTGACGGGCTGAGCTGCACCGGGGGGTGCAGGGGCGGGCGACGACAGGGTCCGGATTCGGACGCCTGCGGGGGAGAGTTGGGATGATGGAGCAGGAGCAGGTGTCGGGGCGGGCGGCGGCGCCGCAGGCCGGACAAGGCACGGTCCCCGAGCAGCGCGGCCCGCTGGACCTGCCGCCGCAGGGCGGGACGGCACAGGCGGCGACGGCCCGGTCGGCCGTCCCGTACCGGGCCGAGCCCGCACCGGCCGCCGTGCCGGTGCCCGGGGCCCGGCTGCGGGTGGATGCCCGGCGGAACCTGGAGAGCGTGCTGCGGGCGGCCCGCGAGGTGTTCGGCGAGTTCGGCTACGGCGCGCCGATGGAGGAGGTCGCGCGCCGGGCCGGGGTCGGGGTCGGCACGGTCTACCGGCGCTTCCCGAGCAAGGAGGTGCTGGTCCAGCGGATCGCCGCCGAGGAGGTGGCGTGGCTGACCGCGCAGGCGCGGGAGTCGCTGTACGGCGGCGACGGCGCCTGGGAGTCGCTGGCCGGCTACCTGGCCCGCGCGGTGAGCAGCGGGGCCGGCCGGCTGCTGCCCCCGGAGGCGTTCCGGTACGCGGAGGAGCTGGGCCGGGTGCCCGAGCAGCGGGCGTCGGAGGCGCCCGCGGCGGTCCGCTTCGACCTGCGCGGCGAGGAGGCCCGTTCCGGCGGGGCGGTCGAGCCGTCGGCGGCCGACGCCGATCCCCGGCTGCTGCTCCAGTTACTGGCCGCGCTGGTGGCGCGGGCGGGTGCGGCGGGCGAACTGCGGCCGGGCGTCACAGTGTCGGACGTGGTGCTGGTGCTGACCGCCTCGGTGCCGGTGCACGCGGCCCGTCCGTCGGTCTCCACGCCGGCGGCCGGCGGTTTCTCGCCGATTTCTCCGCAGACGGACGGTCAGGCCTCCGCCGGGCCCTCGGACCGGCTGTTGCAGATCCTGCTGGACGGCCTGCGGGCGAGCTGACGCCCGTCGGCGCATCGCTCCTCCGCCCCGGGCGGGCAAGGGAGTTGGAGGGAGGACCGGCGCGCGGGCCATGGGCGCGCGCCGGGTACGGGACTCACGCACCCCGCCGCCGCACGCTGGGCGAACGCCCCCGCGACGGCCCCTCGCAGGAGTGGCGGGCGGCCGGTGCGGCTACCGCCCGTCCCTGCGCTATGCGATCCTTTGCCCGTGGTTGGAGCCAATGTCCCGATGCGCGCCCTTCGCGCGCCGTCGGCGCCGTGCAGCGGGGGACCGTGCGCCCACGCACTCCCGCGCGCCCTGCCACACTACGGGGGCTGTCGTGGAATCTGGGGTCCGTTGTGAGCGCCGAGGAACAGAACGACTACGGGTACGGCCTCGACTTCGGAGACCTCTCCGGTCATGGCGCCGAGGGGTCCGCCACGGGCCCGTGCAGCCTCGGCGGGGCGGCCCAAGTGCCGGGCTCCGCGGCGGGTTCGTCCGCCGGACAGGTGC
Organism: Kitasatospora sp. NPDC034533; assembly: GCF_055575155.1. Classification (NCBI taxonomy): domain Bacteria; kingdom Bacillati; phylum Actinomycetota; class Actinomycetes; order Kitasatosporales; family Streptomycetaceae; genus Kitasatospora; species Kitasatospora sp. NPDC034533. The sequence goes on along the minus strand of NZ_JBVITE010000038.1, from coordinate 75,871 downwards.
CCGACCAGGGCGGGATGCCCAGGCGTGAGACCCTCTCCTCCTCCGCGCTGCCTCCGGGCCGGGTGCCCGGGCAGGCCCCGGCGGGCCAGGGCGGTGTCGCTCCCGAGGCGTTCGTCGGCGAACGGTTCACCGGCCGGACCGCCCGGCGGACCGTGCCCGCCCCCGCGGACCCGGTGGACGGCGAGCGCCCGGACTCCGACGCCGAGTTGACCGCCCGGGTCCGGGCCGGGGACGACACCGCGTACGAGGAGATCTACCGCCGGCACGCCGAGTCGGTGCGGCGTTACGCGCGCACCTGCTGCCGGGACAGCTTCACCGCCGAGGACCTCGCGGGCGAGGTGTTCGCCCGCACCCTCCAGGCGCTGCGGGCGGGCAAGGGCCCGGAGTTCGCCGTCCGGGCGTACCTGCTGACCGCCGTGCGCAACGTCGCCGCCGCCTGGCACCGCAGCGAGCGGCGGGAGCAACTCGTCGACGACTTCGCCGTGTTCGCGCAGACCTCTGCCGCCGTGGTGGACGTCGACCTGGCCGACCCGGGTGCCGACGCCTGGGCGATGGCGATGGCCGACCAGCGGATGGTCATGCGGGCCTACGCCGAACTGCCCGAGGACGACCGGATGGTGCTCTGGCACACCGAGGTCGAGCGGGAGTCGCCGAAGACCGTCGCGGTGATGCTCGGCAAGACCGCCAACGCCACCGCCGTCCAGGCCCACCGGGCCCGCGACCGGCTCGCCGCCGCGTTCCTCCAGGCGCACGTCTCCGGCAGCCAGGACAGCGGCTGCGAGGCGTACGCCAACCGGCTCGGGGCGTACGCCCGCGGCTCGCTGCGCAAGCGGGCCTCGGCGGAGGTCGGGCGGCACCTCAAGGAGTGCGACCGCTGCACGGCCGCCTGCCTGGAGCTGACCGAGATCAACACCGGGCTGCGCGCCCTGCTGCCCGGCGGGGTGCTGGTCTGGATCGGCGTCGGCGGGTTCAGCGCCGCCGCGGCCGCCGTGGGCGGTACCGCGGCGGTCGGCGGTGCGGCGGCGGCCGGGACGGCCGCGGCGGCCGGCGGGGCCTCGGGTGCCGCCTCCGGCGCGGGCGGTGCCGCCGGTGCCGGTGCGGCCGGTGCGGGCGGTGCGGCCTCCGGTGGGGGCGGTGCGGGAGCCGGCGCGGCCGGCGAGGGCCTGGGGACCGCCGCCAAGGCCGGGGTCGTCGCCGCCATCGCGGTGGCCGTGGCCGCCGTCGCCGCCTACGCGTTCACCGGCTCGTCCGAGCCGAAGCCCCCGGCGGCCGCTCCTCCGGCCACCAGCGCCCCGGCCGCCGCCTCGGCGCCGCCCGCCCCCCCGGCCGGGAGCAGCGCGGCCCCGGCGCCACCTGCGGCGCCGGGGCCCGGCAGTGCCGCGCCGGCCGCGGAGGCGCCCGCGCCGAGCCCCGCCGCGAGCGCGTCGGCCGCCAGGACCGCGCCCGCCCCGCCGCCCGCCACCACCGGGGCAGCGGAACCCGGCACACCCGCGACCGGCGGCCCGGAGGCCCCGGAGCCGGCCGTCACTCCCCCGGTCGTGCCCCTGCCGACCCTGCCCACGCCCGACGTGCCGGTCGTCCCGACGCCCACCCTGCCGACGCTGCCGACCCCGAGCGCGACCCTGACCCCGACCCCGAGCCCGACCGTCAGCACGCCGAAGCCGCCCGTGCTCAACGACTTCTGGGCCGACTCGATGCCCGTGCTCAAGCCCGGCAACAACCGGGTGCCGCCGCCCGAGCCGAGCATCCGGCAGAAGGGCAGCGACAAGTTCTGGCAGCGGGACGGCGGCTGGATCGGCGGCACCTACCACGCGCACGCGATCACCGTGCACGCCCCGGCGACCACCGTGATCGACCTCAACCGCGAATGCACGTCCTTCGACGCGGTGGCCGGGGTGGACGACGCCACGCTCTCGCCGGGCGGAGTCGTCTTCTCCGTCCTCGGCGGCGACGGCAGCACCCTGTGGCGCTCCCGGAAGCTGGCCACCGGGGACCGTGCGGTGCCGGTGCACGTGCCGCTGGCCGGACAGAAGTCGATCAAGCTGGTGGTCACGCCGGTGAACGGGATCTGGTCGGCGCTGAACGTCGCGAACTGGGCGCAGGCCCGCTTCCGGTGCTCGTGACGGGAGTCGGCGCGGGCGCCCAGTCGTGACGGGACTCCGCTCGTACACGACCGAGGCCCGCTCCGGGAAGTCCTGGAGCGGGCCTCGGGTCTCGGCCCTGGGGTTTCGGGGCCCGGGCTCGGGGCGCCGTGCGGGTGCGTGCGCCTCTCGCCGTCAGATGGCGCAGGAGCCGTCCGCGCAGGCCTCGCCGGCCGGGGCCACCTGGACGGGGGCGGGGCGGCGCTCGCCGATCTCGGTGGCGACCTGCTCCAGCACCTTGCGGAAGGTCTCGGCGTCCTGGCCGCCCTGGACCGCCCACTTGCCCTCGAAGACGAAGGTCGGCACGGCGTTGATGCCCAGCTCCCGGCCCTCGGCCAGTTGGGCGTTGACCTCGGCGGTGCCCTCGTCGCCCGCCAGGTAGCCGGCCACCCGGTCCCGGTCCAGGCCGACCGCCACCGCGACGTCGGTCAACGCGGCGCGGTCGCCGACGTCGACGCCGTCGGTGAAGTGCGCCTTCAGCAGCGCCTCCTTCAGCCGCGCCTGGACGGCCGGGCCGTACTCGGCCTCGGCAAGGTGCAGCAGGCGGTGGCCCAGGAAGGTGTTGGCGTGCAGCGCGGCGTCGAAGTCGTACGTGATGCCCTCGGCGAGGCCCAGTTCGGCCACCCGCGCGTCCATCGCCACCGACTGCGGGCCGTAGCGCTCGGCCAGCCAGGCGCGGTGCGGGCTGGCCGTCGCGGGGGCGTCCGGGACCAGCTGGTACGGGCGGTAGACGACCTCGACCTGCTCCTTGCCCGGGAACTCCGCCAGGGCCTGCTCGAAGCGGCGCTTGCCGATGTAACACCACGGACAGGCGATGTCGCTCCAGATTTCGACCTTCATGCGGGTGACTCCAGGGGCGTTTCGATCGGATGGGTACGAGATGGGTGAACGATGAACCATCTCGGTACATTCCCGGCACCCTCTCGGACGTCCTCCGGGCCGCGTCAGGGCGCGGGCGGCGCCGGGACCACCAGCACCGGGCAGGCCGCGTGGTGGGCGACCGCCGAACTCACCGAGCCCAGCAGCAGCCGGGAGAAGCCGCCGTTGCCCCGGGTGCCGACCACCACCGTGTGCTGCCGGGCGGCCGCCGCCAGCAGCACCTCGATCACGTTGCCCAGCACCACGTGCAGCGACAGCTCCCCCGCGTACGGCGTGGCTCGCTGCCGCTGCACGGCGGCCACCGAGCGGCGCAGCCCGTCCGCCATGCTCTCGACCAGCGTCTCCACACTCTCCTGCACCAGCTCCGCCATCCCCGGCGGGTAGCCTGCGGGCGCCGGGGAGACCACGGCGAGCACGTACAGGGGCAGGCCGAACACCTCGGCCTCCGTCATCGCCCGGTCCAGCGCCCACAGCGATCCGTCCGACCCGTCGCACGCCGCCAGCACCCCCGGCGGCCGTCCCGCCGGCGGACGCCCGAGCACCGACAGGACGACGGGCACCTCCCCCTCCGCGCTCCCACCGGCCACCGCGCATCCTCCTCACCCCGGGTCCACACCCCCGTCATCATCACCGGCCCGCCGACCGGCGCCCGGCAACCGCGCCGCAGGGGGCGGGTTGAGGAGGGACGCCGACGCCCGGCAGGGCCGGGGAGGCGGCCCTGCCGGGCGTGCTGCGGCGACCGCGGCCCGGGGCGCGGGCGGAGGCGCAGCGCCAGCGCCTGGCAAAGTCGGGACACCGATCTGACAACACGACAACCTGGCCGCAGGCCGGGCGGCGCGGAGGGCGTAGGGACCGTGCGGGGCTGGGAAGGCACTGCCTGGCGAGCGGGCCGCGGCAGCCGCGGCGCGGGGCGCCGGCGCTCGAACAGGGCCGGACAGACGACCTGACAACACGACAACCGGTCCGCAGGGTCCGGCAGGCGAGGAGAGCACGGACTCTCTGCGGGTCGGAGAGGGACCGCTTGGCGACCGGGCCGCGTGGGGACTGCGGGCCGGGGTGTGGACGGAGGAGCAACGCCAGCGCCCGGCAGAGCCGGGAGGACGGCCTGACGACCCGCCAACCAGGCGGGGTGGACGTCGAAGATGCCCTGCGGGGCCGGGAAGCGACTGTCTGGCGACCGGGCCGCACGGGCGGGCAGGACGCCTGCCCGGGCACCCGGGAAGCCGCGAGGGAGGGAAGCCGGGCGGGCGAGCAAGCGGATGCGGGTGCCCGACGAGGCTTGCCCGGCGCTGGGCCTCGCGGGCGAGGGCGACGAGGTCGGCAGGACAGCCCGGGCAACCACCGCGCGGACACGGAGGAGAACACGGGCGCCCACGACATCCACCGAGGCGACGGGCCGGCGACCCGGGGCCCGGCCGTGAGGGCCGACCCGTCGGGGGACTGGGCAGGCGCCGTGGCGGCGGGCGTGGACGCGGCGGAGCCAGAGCTCGGTGGAGACGAGATCCGCCACGCCCGCCGGGTGGCGGCGGACACCCGGGCGGCGGGACCGGCGGAGTGGGCGAGACCGGCCGGCACTGAGCAGACACCACGACCTCGCCGGCGGACGGGGAGAAGAACGCAGGAGCCCGCGACACCCACCCAGGCGACGACGGGCCGGGACACCGGAGGCAAGGGCCGGTGGGCGGCCCGAGAGCCCCGGCCTCAGGACGTGAGGGCCGGCTGCCGGGGGCTGGGCAGGCCCGTCCAGCAGGCGCCGTGGCGGCGGGCGTGGACGCGGCGGAGCCAGAGCTCGGTGGAGACGAGATCCGCCAGGCCCGCCAGGGTGGCGGCGGACACCCTGGCGGCGGGATCGGCGGAGTGGGCGAGGTCGGCCCGGACGGCGGGGAAGTCGATGAGGCCGGCTTCGGCGAGCAGCGGCGCGTCGAAGAGTTCGGCGAGGCCGTCGGCGGCCAGGCGCAGGCCGGCCCGGGCGGAGGCGGTGCGGTCGGGGCGGGGGCCCCGGCCCCAGTCGGGCGGCAGGTCGGTGCGGCCGGCGCCGGTGAGGACGGCGCGCAGGAGGGCGTGCCGGGCGCCGGGCTGGAGGCGGACGTCGTCGGGCAGCAGTCGGGCCGCGCGCACCACCTGGTTGTCGAGGAAGGGCGCGTGCAGCCGCTGGCCGGGCTGTTCGGCGGCGTGGACGAGGGTGCGGAAGGAGCGCGCCTGCCGGTAGAGGGCGTGCCGGGCCCGGTGTGCGCCGGGGTGTTCCTCGGGCGCCGGTTTGCGCGCCGCCAGGCGCAGCCGCAGGGCCACCGCGGAGAGTGCCTCGTCGGAGAGCCAGCGGGCGGCCGGGCCGGGCACGCACCAGACGAGGTCGACGGCCGAGCGGGCCCCCGCCGTGCCGCCGCCGTCCGGGACGTGCCGGGCGGTCAGTCTGGCGGCCGCCTCGTCCAGCGCCTCGGCGTAGCGGACCCGGGAGAGCCGGTGGGCGGCCCGGACCACGGTGAGCGGGGTGCGCAGGGTGCCGGTGAGGACGCCGGCGGTCGCCCGGTCGGCGCCGGCCAGTGCGGCGACCGGAGGCAGGAGTTCGCGCGGCCGCCCGGCCCGGATGAGGTCGGCGAGCCGGGCCGGGTGCCCGTCCAGGACCTGCCGGGCGCCGTAGCCGGTGAGGTGGTCGGTGCCGCCGGCGCCGAACCGGGCCGCCGCCCTGGCGGCGGCGACGAGTTCGGGTCCGGGCTCGTCGGTGAGCCGGCCGGCCTGCGGGTCGGCGCCCGGCCCGGCGTACGGGAGGGCGTCCGGGCCGGGGTCGAGCACGGTGTGCCGCAGCCGCGGGGTGTCGGGGGCGAGCGCGAGGCCGACCGGGGTCCCGGTCTCGCCGAGCGTGACGGCGGCCAACTGCTCGGGGGCGGCGGGCTCCTGGGCGGCGGCGCGGGCCCAGGAGCCCTTGACCGCGCCGTTCCTGGCCACGGCCGCCCGGGTCGCCTCCGGGGCCGCGGCGGCCACCGGAACCGGCGGCAGCGGTACCGCGGCGGCGAGCAGCGCGATGGTCGCGGAGGCCGTCCCGTACGAGAGGTCGACGCCGAGCCGGGCCCGCCCGGCCGGGTCGGGGACCGGCGTGGTGGTGCGGACCCGGGAGCGGACGGACTCCAGCAGGGCGCGGGTGAGTTCGCGGACGGCGGGCGCCTCGTCGCGCGGTTGCTCGGCGCCGGCCGGGTCGTCGTAGCCGGACAGGTACGGGCGGCCGTCGCGGATGCCGAGCACGTGGCCGGGCGGCACCCGCTCGACGCCCAGGTACGGGGTGCCGCTGCCGAGTGCCTCGGGGGACTCCGGGCAGGCGAGCCGGGCGGCGAGGTGGCCGGTGTCCAGCGGGGCGCCGACCAGGTCGGCCAGCGGCAGGGCGGCGGTGGCGTAGGCGGTGCCGCCGCCCCACGGGGTGTGGAAGACGGGCCGGGCGCCGGCGAGGTCGGTGAGCAGCAGGGTGGAGCGGGTGCCGGCGCGCAGCACGACGGTGTAGCTGCCAGGCCAGGCGGTCAGGTGGCGGACGGCGCCGCCGCGGGCGGCGGCGAGGCCGGCGGCGAGTTCGGCGTCGGTGGCGCCGCAGTGGCCGAGGACGGCGAGCCGGGAGGTGGCGGGGGTGTCCTCGGCCCGGTCGGGGGCGGTGGGGCCGGTGCTGACCACGGCGGCGGCGCCGGGGCGGAGGGTGACGAGGCGGATCTCCCCGGGGCGCCAGTCGCCCACGGCCCAGAGCGGATCGGGTCCGGCCCACAGGGGGCGTGCGGCGATCGGTGTGATCCCGCCGAGTGCCTCGTGCGCCGGGGCACCCGCGCTCGGCGCGCCCGTGCACCAGCCCGTCAGCCACCGCATCGCGCCTCCACCGGACGAGGACCTGCACCCGTGTGCCCGTGCGCTCGCCGCCCGCCGGGCGGCCGGGTGGGTGTGCCGTGGCGGCCCGTGCGCGTCCCGGTGTGCCCCCGCAGCTCGACGCACCGTCAGAGGACATCGTGCCACCGAGGGGTGCCGCCGTGGCCGGTGTTTCCGGGTTCCGCCTCCGTTCGAACCGCGCGCCCGACGGCGGGCGCGCCCGCGCGGACCGGAGCGGGCTCGCCGGAGAGGATCGCCACGGGTCCGCAAGTCCCTTGCTTCCCGGGCGAGTTCGATCACCTTCGAATCCGGGGGTGGAGGCGGGCCGGGCCTCCCCCTCCCCGGCCCGGACCGCCCGCGACGCCTTTGACATGGGCATCGCGAGATGGCCGAAAGACGTCGCCCAGCCCGGGAGGGCATCCGCATGCCCTCCCGGACTTCACCGCCGCCCGCGGGGATTGAGGCGGCGGCTTCCCCCGGCCTGCCGGGTCCTCGACGGCAGGCCGACCCACGACCACCAGCGAATCGCCGACCAGCCGGTCGAACCAGGGAGCACGGCCGGGCGCACGTGAACACGGGACCGGAGCACGAGGCTCCGGCGCGCGGTGCGGTCGGCCGGATCCGAGTGGTCCGGACCAACTCCCCCGCGACACCGGCGAGTACGCGATCCCGCCATCCGGAATGCGACCTCTTAACCGTCGGAACGCGTCCGACTACTCTAGGTGCAGCAGCTACGGCCCGGTGCCGCCCGGGCCCCGCGCACAAGGCCGCAGGAGGTGCCGCCGCCACCATGACCGTCAGCCCACGAGGACCGAACGAACGGCTCGGCACGCTCCTGACCCTCGCCCAGATCAGCAACGCCGGACTGGCCCGTCGGGTCAACGACCTCGGCGCCCAGCGCGGGCTGACCCTGCGGTACGACAAGACCTCGGTGGCCCGCTGGGTCAGCAAGGGCATGGTCCCGCAGGGGCCCGTCCCCCACCTGATCGCCACCGCGATCGGCGGCAAGCTCGGCCGGCCCGTCCCGCTGGAGGAGATCGGCCTGGGCGACACCGACCCGGCGCCCGAACTCGGCCTGGCCTTCCCGCGCGAGGTCGCCGACGCGGTCCGCTCCGCGACCGACCTCTGGCGCGTCGACCTCGACCTGCGCCGGGGCCCCGGCGGCGGACGCTGGAGCGACAGCCTGGCCGGCACCTTCTCGGTCGCCGCCTACGCGACCCCCGTCTCCCGCTGGCTGATCACCCCGGCGGACGGCTCGGTGGCCCGCGAGGTGCCGCGCTCCCCCTCCGACGCCTCCTCCTACCGGGTCGGCCACTCCGACGCCGCCAAGCTCCGCGAGGCCGCCCACGAGGCCCGCCGCTGGGACTCCAAGTACGGTGGCGGGGACTGGCGTTCGTCGATGGTGCCCGAGTGCCTGCGGGTGGAGGCGGCGCCGCTGCTGCTCGCCTCGTACAGCGACGCGGTCGGCCGGGCGCTGTTCGGGGCGACGGCCGAACTGACCAGGCTGGCCGGGTGGATGGCCTTCGACACCGGCCAGCACGAGGCCGCCCAGCGCTACTACATCCAGGCGCTGCGGCTCGCCCGGGCCGCCGCCGACGTACCGCTCGGCGGCTACGTGCTCGCCTCGATGAGCCTCCAGGCCGGCTACCGGGGCTTCGCCGAGGAGGCGGTCGACCTCGCGCAGGCCGCGCTGGAGCGCAACCGGGGCCTGGCCACCGCCCGCACCATGAGCTTCTTCCACCTGGTGGAGGCCCGGGCCCAGGCCAAGGCCCGCAACGCCGCGGCGTGTGCGACGGCGCTCGGCGCGGCAGAGAGCGCACTCGAACGAGCGCGCGCCGGGGATCCCGATCCGGCGTGGATCGACTTCTACGCCTACGACCGGCTCGCCGCCGACGCCGCCGAGTGCTTCCGCGACCTCGGAGTGCCCTCCAAGGTGCGGCAGTTCACCCGCGAGGCGCTGGCCACGCCCACCGAGGGCTTCGTCCGCTCGCACGGGCTGCGGCTGGTGGTGTCGGCGATGGCCGAGGCGGAGGCGGGCGACCTGGACGCCGCGGTCGCCGCCGGCGAGCGCGCGGTCGAGGTGGCCGGCCGGATCTCCTCGCAGCGCAGCCGCGAGTACGTGGTGGAGATGCTGCGGCGGCTGGAGCCCTTCCAAGGTGAGCGCCGCGTACGGGAGTTGACCGAGCGGGCCCGGGCGGTGATCGTCGCCCCGGCGTGAGGGACCCGGACCAGCGGCAGGTCGCCGGCGATGGATCGCCTGCGGTGGATCGCCTGCGGTGGATCGCCTGCGGTGAAGGGCCGGGCGGTAAGTCGCCGGCGGTTAATCGGATGCGCCGTCGAGAGGGGCCTCGCTAAGGTCTCTCTCGTCCAGGTGCGCAGGCAGAGGTTACTTCCACTTCTCATGGGCAGGTCGCGGGTTCGAATCCCGTCACCGGTACTCGTGCCGGTGTAGCTCAGTGGTCAGAGCAGCTTCGTCACCTCAGCCGTCCCCGATCTCTGGACACCCACACGTGAAGAGGATTCCGCACCTCCCGGTGCGAAGGCAGCGGTTACTTCTGGTAGGCGCCGGATTTCCGGCGTAGCGGTTCAAGCCCGCGAAACACCGCCGCCACCCCTGATCTCGGGAGGCGGCGCCCCTCGGGGTGCCCGGGTCCCTGTCAGCCATGACGGCCCGGGCACCCTGACCGCGGCGCGCCCGCCTCCCGTCCACGACCGAGCACGCCGAGGGGGGCTGCAGCATGTCCAGGTTCAACATCCGCAAGGCCGGGGCGACTCCGAAGTCGCCGGTGACCACGACCGGACGGCGCACCACCAACCACAACGGCGGCGTCGGGTTCGTCCGGGACCGCCGGTCCGAGCTGTTCCTCCTGGCGGTGGCCAACCTGGTCGGCCAGGACACCTTCTACGAGAGCGGCGGCGCCCGCGACGACCGCTACACCGCCCTGGTCCGCGAACTCGCCGTCGCCGACCCGCAGTGGACCCTCGGGCTGCTGCGCTGGCTGCGCTACGGCGCCCAGCTGCGCACCGCCGCGCTGGTCGGCGCCGCCGAGTTCACCCGGGCCCGGCTGGACGCGGGCGCCCACGGGTACTCCCGGCAGGCCGTCGACGCGGTGCTGCGGCGCGCGGACGAACCCGGCGAGCTGCTCGCCTACTGGACCTCGCGCTACGGCCGGGCGCTGCCCAAGCCGCTCAAGCGCGGTGTCGCGGACGCGGTCCGGCGGCTGTACGACGCCCGCGCGCTGCTCAAGTACGACACCGCGAGCAAGGGGTACCGCTTCGGTGACGTCCTGGAGCTGACCCACCCGACGCCGGATCCGGCGAAGCCCTGGCAGGGCGCGCTGTTCGCGTACGCGCTGGACCGTCGGCACCGGCCGGAGGAGGCCGTCCCGCCGGCCTCCGACCGGATGCTGACCGCCAACCGCGAGCTGCTCGCGCTGCCGGTCGAGGAGCGCCGGGCGGCCGTGACGGCACCGGACGGCGCCGAGCGGCTGGCCGCCGCCGGGCTGACCTGGGAGGCGCTGGCCGGCTGGCTCCAGGGCCCGCTGGACGCGGCGGTCTGGGAGGCGGTCATCCCCTCGATGGGCCCGATGGCGCTGGTGCGGCACCTGCGCAACTTCGACCAGGCCCGGGTGTCGGACGCGGTCGCCGCCGAGGTGGCCGGGCGGATCTCGGACAAGGGCGAGGTGCGGCGCTCGCGCCAGTTCCCGTTCCGCTACCTGGCGGCGTACCAGCACGCGCCCTCGCCGCGGTGGGGGCGCGCGCTGGAGACGGCGCTCGGCCACTCGCTCGCCAACGTGCCCGAGCTGCCCGGCCGGACGCTGATCCTGGTGGACCGCTCCGGCTCGATGTTCGACCGGCCCAGTGCGCAGAGCCGGCTCAACCGGGCGGACTCGGCGGCGATCTTCGGCACCGCGCTGAAGGTGCGGGCGGCCGAGGCGGACCTGGTCGAGTTCGGCAGCAGTAGCCGGGTGATCGAGGTCGGCCGAGGGGAGGCGGTGCTGCGGGTGCTGGAACGGTTCTCCGATCTCGGCGGCACCAACACCGCCGAAGCCGTCCGCACCCACTACCGGGGCCACGACCGGGTGGTGATCGTCACCGACGAACAGACCGGCTTCGACTACCGGAACCGCGACCCGCTGGAGGCGGTCCCGGCCCGGGTGCCCGTCTACACCTGGAACCTGGCCGGCTACGCCACCGGGCACGGCCCGAGCGGCACCGCCAACCGGCACACCTTCGGCGGCCTCGGCGACGCGGCCTTCCGGCTGATCCCCCTCCTGGAGTCGGGGGCCGACGCCGGCTGGCCCTGGGAGGTCTAGCGGCGGGACGGGGGGACGGGGGCGCGTGCGTGCCGGGCGGGGGCCGGGCACGCAGGCGCCACCACGCGGCCGGGGCGGGGTGCGGTGGACGCGCGGGACCGGGGGCCCGGCGTCCACCGCCTCGACGTACGGGGTGGGCGGGCGGCCGGACCACGGTCGCCCGCCTCGGCACGCCCCACCCGCGACGGCACGGCGGTCGCCGGCACGAGGCACAGCGGACAGCGGACAGAAGACGACGGCCGACGGACCACGCGGCAGCACGGCGGAGCCTTGACGGGCCGACCGACGGGCGGAGCGGGGACCGATCGCCCCGGCCGGACGACCCACGCCGCGCGAAGCCCCCGGCGGAACCCGGGGAAACCGGCGCCGACGGCCGGCTCCCGTGGCACCATCGGCCGCGGGGGCGGTCGGCGACGAGGAGCGGACGGTGGCGGACGGTGGCGGACGACTTCGACGTGGCGGTGGTCGGCGGCGGCATCGTCGGACTGGCCACGGCCTACGCGCTGACCCGGGCCCGGCCCGGGCTGCGGCTCGCGGTGCTGGAGAAGGAGCCCGGCTTCGCGGCGCACCAGACCGGGCGCAACAGCGGGGTGATCCACAGCGGCGTCTACTACCGCCCCGGCTCGTACAAGGCCCGGTTCGCCGTCGCGGGCGCCGCCGAGCTGGTGGCGTTCTGCCGCGAGCACGGCATCCCGCACGAGGTGACCGGCAAGCTGATCGTGGCCACCGACGCCGCCGAGCTGCCCCGGCTGGCGGCGCTGGCCGAGCGCGGACGGGCCAACGGCATCCCGGTCACCGAGCTGGACCGGGCCGGGATCGCCCGTCACGAGCCGGAGGTGACCGGGACCGCCGGGCTGCACGTCGCCACCACCGGCGTCTGCGACTTCCCCGCCGTCGCCACCGCGTACGCCCGGCTGGCCCGCGAGGCCGGCGCCGAACTGCGGCCGGGCAGCGAGGTGCTGGCCCTGGCCCGGCGCCGGGACGCGGTGACGCTGCGGACCTCCGCCGGCGAGCTGCGCTGCCGGGTGCTGGTGAACTGCGCCGGGCTGTACAGCGACCGGATCGCCCGGCTGGCCGGGGACGACGCCGGGGTGCGGATCGTGCCGTTCCGCGGCGAGTACTACGAACTCGCCGAACGGCGCCGCGACCTGGTGCGCGGCCTGGTCTACCCGGTGCCCGATCCGGCCTTCCCCTTCCTCGGCGTGCACCTCACCCGCGGCATCCACGGCGACGTCCACGTCGGCCCGAACGCGGTGCCCGCGCTGGCCCGCGAGGGCTACGACCGGCGCACCGTCCACCCGCGCGAGCTGGCCGCCACCCTGGCCTTCCCCGGCACCTGGCGGATCGCCCGCCGGCACTGGCGGTACGAGCTGGGCGAGCTGCACCGCTCGCTGTCCAAGCGGGCGTTCACCGCGGCCGTACGGCGGCTGCTGCCCGCCGTCACCCCGGAGGACCTGGTGCCGGCCGCCGCCGGGGTGCGGGCGCAGGCGGTGGCCCGGGACGGCTCGCTGCTGGACGACTTCGCCTTCGCCGGCTTCGACCCGGACGACCCGCGCTCCCCGCGCCGCGCGGTGCACGTGCTGAACGCTCCGTCGCCCGCCGCCACGGCCTCGCTGCCGATCGGGCGCGAGGTGGCCCGCCGCGCCCTGGCCGCGCTGGAGGCGGGCGGGTGAGCCGCGCCGGCCCGGGTGCGACGCCGGGCTCGTGAGCGGAGTGCGGCAGGAAGCTCGTGAGCGGGGTGTGGCAGGAAGCTCGTGAGCCGGGTGCGTCACGGAGCTCGTGGCCCGGGTACGGCGCCGGCCTCACGAGTCGGGTGCCGCACCGGTGGATGAGCCCGGTCACAGGCCCTGCGGGAGACCCCGGGCAGCCCCGTAGACTCGGTTGATTGTGACTGCCACCGCCCCGATCCCCCAGCCCTCGCCGTCCGCCCGGCTGTCCGCCGCGCCGGCCGCCTACCCCGCGCCGATGTACCCGCACAAGGCCACCGAGGCCCAGCACCGCGAGCGCCGCATCCGCAGCTTCCAGCCGCGCCGGGGCCGGATGACCAACGCCCAGGCGAGCGCCCTGGACCGCAGCTGGGAGAGGTACGGCATCCCGATCGACGGCAGCCCGCTGGACCTGCGGGAGCTGTTCGGCGGACTGCCGGTGACCCTGGAGATCGGCTTCGGCATGGGCGAGACCACCGCCGCGATGGCCGCCGCCGACCCGGAGATGGGCATCCTCGCCGCCGACGTGCACACCCCGGGCCACGGCAACCTGCTCGGCCTGCTGGAGCGCGACGGCTCCGAGAACGTCAGGACGGCCGCCGGGGACGCGGTGATCCTGCTGCGCGACATGCTCCCGGACGCCTCCCTGGCCGGTCTGCGGGTCTACTTCGCCGACCCGTGGCCCAAGCCGAAGCACCACAAGCGCCGACTGGTCCAGCCCGAGTTCATCGACCTGGTGCTGCCCCGGCTCGCCCCCGGCGCCCTGGTGCACTGCGCCACCGACTGGGAGCCGTACGCGGAGCAGATGCTGGCCGTGCTGTCCGCCTCGCCGGAGCTGGAGAACCTGCACCCCGAGGGTGACGGGACCGGCTGGCTGGAGCCCGCGGACCACCCGGACGGCAGCGTTCCGGGTTACGCCCCCCGGCCGGACTGGCGGCCGGTCACCAAGTTCGAACGGGCCGGGATCGCCAAGGGCCACGTCGTCCACGACCTGCTGTTCCGCCGCCGCTGACCGACCGGCGCATTCGAACGGGCCGACGCCCGGCGGCCGTTGGGGTTTTCCCGAGGCCGCCGGTTCGTCCCGGATCCTCCCGACGGGCCGCCGCCGTGGCCTACCCTGTGCCGCATGGGCAGCCCGTCCGGCGGCCGCCCCCGGGCGAACGGTCGGACGACCGTTCGAACCGCCGCCGACGCACCGGAGACGGTCCCGAGCACCGGCGGCACCCGGACCATCCCGGGGCCCCGGAGGCACCGGGCCCACCGGCTGCTGCCCGGGCCGGACGCCACCTCCGCCCCACCGGCCCCGGCGGACGCAGCGGGCGCAGCCGTCACCCCCACCCCGCCGGCCCGCGGCCGCTCCGCGGCGGTCTCCTCCGTCACCGCGACCGCCGTGCTGACCCTGATCGGGTGCGGAGCGCTGATCCTGCACCTGGTCCAACGGCAGACCGGCACGGCCGGGCTGCTGGTCGGCCTGGGCCTGGCGATGGTGCCGCTGCCGTTCGTGCTCGGCGGCCTCGCCTGGCTCAACCTCACCGCCCGGGTGCCGCTGCGGCACACCGTCTTCTGCCTCGCCTGGGGCGCCTGCGCGGCCACCACCGTCGCCATCCTGGCCAACAACTGGACGGCGAGCTACCTGACGCGGCACCGGGGCCCGTTCGGCCTGCCGCTCGGCACCGGGCTCGCCACCCCGGTGATCGAGGAGACCGCCAAGGCCACCGCCCTGCTGGTGCTCCTGCTCCCGCTCGGCCGGCGGCTGCGCTGCCACGGCCGCCGCACCGGGCGCCCCTGCGCGCCGCTGCTGCACCGGTTGCCCGCGCCCCGGCGCCCCCGCGCGCACCCGCGCCGTCCGGGCGGACCGCACGCCCACCGCCGGCCGCTGCCGCGCCCGTACCTGCGGCCGCTGCCCTACCTGCGCCCGCCCCCGCCCTCCGGCGGCGGGCCGCACCACCGCTCCCGGCCGCGCACCCTGGCCGCCGGGGTGGTGCTCGGCGGGATCACCGCCTGCGGCTTCGCGTTCACCGAGAACGCCCTCTACCTGGGCCGGGCCTTCAGCAGCGACCAGCGCCAGCGGCTGGACAGCATCGGCCTCGGCGACCCGCCCAGCCTGCGCGACTTCGACAGCACCGTGCAGACCTTCGTGCTGCGCGCCCTGCTCTCCCCCTTCGCCCACCCGCTGTTCACCGCGCTCACCGGGATCGGCCTGGCCGTCGCCCTCACCACCGCGCGGCGCTGGCTGGCCCGGCTGGCGGTGCCGGCCGGGCTGCTGCTGGCGATGGCGCTGCACGGCACCTGGAACGCCGCCGCCGACCTCGGCACGGACGGTTTCCTGGTGGTGTACGGGGCGCTGATGGTGCCCTGCTTCGCCGCGCTGGTCTGCTTCGCCGCCTGGGCGAGGTCCCGGGCGGCCCGGCACGCGGCGCGCGGCCGGCGGCGGCCGGAGCGGCGCGCCCGGGGGAATCCGGCGACCCCGACGGCCACCGCACCGACCGGCCACCGAGGGTGACCGGTGAAGCGATTTCCCATCCCGGCGACTTCCACGTATTGTTGTGTTCACCGACGCGGGGTGGAGCAGCTCGGTAGCTCGCTGGGCTCATAACCCAGAGGTCGCAGGTTCAAATCCTGTCCCCGCTACTCAGTAGCCGAAAGGCCCGGAGGATCCTTCCTCCGGGCCTTTCGCATTCCCGGGTACACGCGGAACACGGTCCTGCCACGAAGCTGTAACAGCGGCCAGTCTGATGATCAGCTGTCAGGGCCCTGACCCATACTGAGGAAAAATTCATCCGAATTGGGGGCTGCTCGGACTGCCCCCGGACAGGAAGCACCTCATGCTGTCGAAGCGCCTGGTCAGTACCGCCGCGATCTGCCTCGTCCTGGTGGCCGGCACCGCCGCGTGCGGCAGTTCCAAGAGCGACGGCAAGGGCGGGGACGCCAAGGCCGGCTCCGCGCAGAAGCTCGACACCGACAAGCTCAGCGCCCAGGACATCGAGAAGCAGGCCAAGGACGCCCTGGCCTCCGCGACCGCCCTCAAGATGACCGGCACCATCAGCACCGACGGGGGCGCGATGGAGCTGAACCTGGCCCTGGACAACAAGAGCCAGTGCACCGGCACCATGGCGATGCCCGGCATGGGCAAGTTCGAGATCATCAGCGACGGCAAGACCTCGTACGTCAAGCCGGACACCGCCTTCTGGACCAACATGGGCGGCCCGAACGGCGCCAAGGCCGGCGAGCTGTTCAAGGGCCGCTACCTGACCGGCTTCGAGAGCGACCCGTCGATGGGCTCCCTCACCAGCGTCTGCAACCTCGCCGACTTCACCAAGAAGATCGGCTCGGAGACCGGCAGCGGCGACAAGGTCGAGAAGGGCGCCACCGGCAACGTCAACGGCGTCAAGACCATCAGCCTGAAGGCCACCGACTCCAAGGGCGAGGTCTCGACCCTCCAGGTCGCCACCGAGGGCAAGCCCTACCCGGTGCAGATCGAGCACACCGGCTCCAAGGACGGCAACGGCAAGATCAACTTCAGCGACTTCGACAAGCCGCTGACGATCCAGGCCCCGCCAGCCGACCAGACCGTCGACTTCAGCAAGTTCAAGGACCAGATGAAGGCCTCCTGACCGGCGGACCCGGTACTCGAAATAATCCGTTGCCTCCCGCCGGTGCGGTGCCTAGGCTGGCAAGCACATCGAGAAGGGAGGTGATCCTGAATTGAGTACCAACGCAACTGCGCGCACGAGCGCGTCTGACTCTTTCGGGCGCGCCTCCGCGGGGCGTACGGCCTGAGCCGTAGCTCTGCGGGCGATTCGCGCAGAAGTTGTCGTCCCCCCGGGACAACCTCAGGTCGAGGCCCCGGGGGTTCGGCACGTCTCGGGCCGGAAGGGCCCGGCCGATCGCACTCGGTGACGAGAGGCACCCGGCCGGAGCCGCCCCCCGACGCACGGGCCGGTGACGAGGTCAGGGCAGGACGTTCTCGGGGGCGTCCAGCCAGACGGACTGCGCGCCGTCCGGGGCGACGGTCACTCCGAACCGGCAGAGTTCGGGCCTGCCCTCCCCCAGCCACCACCGGCGGGCACCGGCGATCTCGTCCCACAGCCGACGGGCCCCGGACTGGTGGACGGCGTCCTCGGCGTCCCACCCGGCGTAGCGGACGGACGCCCACGATCCCGCGCCGTCCGAGAGCCGCATGCGACAGGTGCCGTCCGGATCCGCCTCGTCCCAGACGTGTTCGTACCGGACGCCCGGCACCCGCAGGCCGATGGCGAAGGCGGCGTGCACGTCCTCCAGGGCCAGATCGGGGTCCATCGGCGACGGTCCCCGGTGGCCGGGAGCGTCCGCGGGGCAGGTCACGGCGTGCGGTCGCTCCGCTCGCATCCACATGAAGCTGACGTTGCCGACGAACCGGCCGTGCGAGGGCTCGCCCGGCCCACCGACCACCAGGCGCAGCAGCCCGGCGTTGGCGTAGGGGGTGCCCCAGGGGGTGACGATGACTCCACCGGGGCGGGTCTGCTCGATCCAGGCCCCGGGCACCCGGCGGACGGCCGCCGTCGAGTGGACGCGGTCGTAGGGTGCGGCGTCGGGCCACCCGGCGAGGCCGTCCGCGACCACGCGCCGGGGGTCGAACCCGGCGGCCCGGAGTCTCAGCGCCGCTCCGGCGGCCACGGCCGGGTCCACCTCGACCGTGGTCACCCGCTGGTCGCCGAGCCGGCCGCACAGCAGGGCGCTCGTCCAGCCCGTCCCGGTGCCGATGTCGAGCACCCGGTGGCCGTCCCGCACGTCCAGGTGGTGGAGCATGTCCGCCACCAGGGACGGCAGGGAGGCCGACGACGTGGCGATGCCGGGCCCGTCCTCGCTCCCGTCGTCGACCTGCGTGACGACCACGCCGTCGGCGTTCACCAGCGCCCACCACTCGTCGGGATCCTCGGCGCGGGTGATCCGCCGGTAGCCGGTCCGGGCGTCCTCGTCCGGGGCCCACACGGTGTCCGGGACGAAGGCGGAGCGCGGGGCGCGCTCGAACGCGCCCCGCCACTCCTCGCCCAGCGCGCCGGCCTCGGTGAGGTCCGCGAGCAACCGCGCGTACTGGTCCATCAGTTCGGGCTCACTTCTTCTTCGGCGGCGTGACCGGCTTGGTCCACTGGCTGTCCGACTCCCTCGGGGACTGCTTCTTGTCCCCGGACTCGCCGCCCTTGCCGTCCCCGTGCTTGCCCATGTCCGCGCTCCTCCCGGTCGATGGTGCCGGTCAGGAGGTGCCCGCGGACGATCCCCCGCCGCGCTCTCCTCCCGCCGAGCCGTCACCAGGTTCCGGCAGTGCCCCGGGACGGTGAAACCTCGTGCGAAGGACACTTCCGAACGTCCCTCGCGCGGTAGAACGTCCCCGGAGGGTCCGGGCTTCGCGGGGAGACAGGCGAGATGCCGAACGAGAGACTGAAAGCCGTGATGGTGGCGGGTGGTTGGACGTACGCCGCCCTGGCGGACAAGGTCGGCGTGGACGCCAAGTCGGTTGAGCGCTGGGCCAATCAGAACCGGACGCCCCGGCTGGGAACGGCCCGTCTGGCTGCCGAAGCCCTGGGAGAGGACGTCTTCGCACTGTGGCCGAGCCTGCGGCGGCCACGGGCCGCACGAGCGGTGAGCCCCGAGTTGGTCGCCCTCTACGAACGGCGCGCCAACCTGCCGGCATCCGTCGTCGTGGACCTGTTCGGGCGGGCCTCGCAGCGGATCGACGTGCTCGTCTATGCTGCCGTCTTCCTCCACGAGGCGTACCCCCGGCTGAACGACCTCCTACGGGAGCGGGCCGCCGAGGGCTGCGCGGTCCGGATCGCACTCGGTGACCCCGGCAGCGGGGGCGTCAGGCGGCGGGGGGAGGAGGAGCGGTTCGGCCACGGCATCGAGTCCCGGTGCAGGCTCGCCCTCCTGCACTACCGCCCGCTGCTCGGCACGGCGGGCATCGAGATCCGCACCCACGGGACCACGCTCTACAACAGCCTCTACCGGGCGGACGACCAGATGCTGGTGAACGCCCACGTGTGGGGGGTCACCGCCTTCGGAGCGCCGGTCTGGCAGTTGCGCCGAAGCGGGGCGGGGACGCTGTTCGACACCTATGCCGCGAGCTTCGACGCGGTGTGGGACGCCGCCCGGCCGGTCGAGAGGAGCTGATCGCGTGGCACGGACCGAGTTCTACGACGATCCCGACGCCCCCAGGCCGAACCGGCTGGTGGTGGCGGCGTCCGCCGTGGTGACGGATGACGAAGGGCGCATCCTGCTCCAACGGCGCACCGACAACGGCCTGTACGCGCTGCCGGGCGGGACGATGGACCTCGGTGAGTCGCTCCCGGGGACGGCGGTGCGGGAGGTGCGCGAGGAGACCGGCCTCGACGTCGAGATCACCGGACTGGTCGGCACGTACACCGACCCCCGCCACGTGATCGCCTACTCGGACGGCGAGGTCCGGCAGCAGTTCAACGTCTGCTTCACCGCGTGCGTCGTGAGCGGTGAACTCCGGATCTCCGGCGAGTCCACTGATCTCCGGTTCGTCGCGCCGGCCGACATCGAGGGCCTGCCGATGCACCGCACCCAGCGCCTGCGGCTCCAGCACTTCCTGGAGAGGCGGGCGGCCCCCTATCTCGGTTAGGCCGTGTCTCGTCACTCCCGCCGGGCGCGCGCGTTTCGGGCTGGGGCGTTCTCGGGGCGGAGCGTTCTCGGGCCGGGGCGGCGGCGCTAGAGTCGGCGCGGGTTCCGGAGCGCAGCGGCGCGGGCACAGGGGGTAGGCGGATGGCGAGGGCACGGCGACTGGGCGGGGGCGGCGGGGTGACGGCGCGGACGGTGCAGGGGGCCGCCACCGGGGTGCTGGCCGGAACGGGCCTGCTCGGGCTGCTGCTGTTCGCGCTCGGCCGGGAGCACGCCGGGCAGGCGCTCGGCGGCGGGCTGGTGGTGGTCGGGGCCTCGGTGGTGCTCGGCGGAGCGATGGGCTTCCTGTTCGGGGTGCCCCGGGTGCGCGGCGGCGCCGGCGAACCGCAGGGCTCGTACGCGCCGAACACCAATCTGGAGCAGGTCTCGGACTGGCTGACCAAGGTGCTGCTGGGCGTCGGGCTGACCCAGCTCGGCTCGCTCGGCGCGCGGCTGCACGCTCTTGGGGCGGCGCTGGCGCCCGCGCTCGGCGGGGGCGAGGGCGCGGCTCCGTTCGCGGCGGCGCTGGTGCTGTACTTCCTGGTCTTCGGCTTCCTGGCCGGCTGGCTGGTGACCCGCCTGGCGCTGCCGCAGGCGCTGACCGAGACGGACCGGGCGCTGGACCTCTTCCTGGCCGGGCAGGACCGCGACCGGCACGGCGACAAGGTGGCCGCGGACGACCTGCGGGTCCGCGCGATGCGCCAGCTCGGGCTGCTGGGCGGCAGCGCGGAGCGCCCGGCCGCGCCGGCCGCGCAGCTGCCGCCCGTCCCCGGGTCGGTGGCCGGACCGGCGGACATGGGCATGGGCATGGTGGCCGAGGTCCGCTCGACCGCGCGGCGTTCGGCGCTGACCGCCGAGCAGGTGCGGGACCTCTTCGCGGACGGCTCCGAGGAGCTGCGGCTCCAGGCGCTCGCGCTGATGCAGGGCGACCCGGCGCTGGCGGACCTGCCCAGCGTGCTGGACGCGATCGAGCGCCCGCGTTCGGGCTTCGAGCAGTACCACGCGCTGCTGGCCGCCCGGGGGCTGCTGTCCCGGCTGCCCGCCGACGGGGAGCGGCGGCTGCGCGACGCGGTGGCGGCGCAGCTGGTCGATCCGCAGGGCATCCCGTACGGCTCGGACCGCAGCTGGCTGGCGGAGAAGATCCTCTCCCGCCTCCCGGTGGCGGCGCCGGCCGTGCCCACGCCGCCGGCCGCATCCGCACCCGGGCCCGCGCCCACGCCGGTGCCCGCCCAGCCCTCCGGGCCGTCCGGGCCCTCCGCCGAGGGCGGCTCCTCGCCGGTCAGACCGTGAAGCGCAGTTCGGGACGGTCCCAGGTGATCCTCCCGGCGGCGGGGAAGGTGCCGACGCGTTCGGCGCCGACCCGCAGGTAGAACCGCTCGGCGTCCGGGTGGGAGACCACCCGCACCTCGGTGATCCCGGCGCCGCGGGCCACGTCGAGCATGTGCCCGATCAGCTCGCGGCCGGTGCCGCGCCCCTGGGCCTCGTCGGCGACGAACATCAGGTCCAGTTCGGCCGGTTCGCGGATCAGGGAGTAGAAGCCGAGCAGTCGGGCGTCGGCCTGGTCGGCGGCGAGGAAGACCTCGTGGCGGGCGATGTAGTCGGGTGTCACCCGGTAGCCGTCGATCATCGGGGCGTACTCGCCGTGGTAGGCGGAGGAGGCCTGGATCAGGTCGGTGAGCCGGTCGGCGTCGGTCTCGCCGGCACGCCGGATCGTCGTTTCGGTCATGCGGGCGAGTATAGGAGTCAACCCCGGAAGTGGCTATTACATAGCTGGTGAGAGGGCTGCCCGGCGGCGGCGGTCGGCGGTCCGTAGCACCAGAACCCGGAGGGTGCGGCCGTCCACCGCGCCGGGCAGGCGGCGGACCTCGCTGGCTATCCGGCGCTCGCCGAGCGCGTACCGCAGCGGATCGAGGTGGCCGCAGCGGCGGCCGTACCCGTCGTTCAGCGGGTGGACCCGGACCTCGCCGTCCGCGGAGGTGACCCGCACCAGCTCCGTCAGTGCGGCCAACTGGCGCTCCAGGTCGAAGAGTTCGGGGTAGGCGAAGAGCAGGTAACCGCTCAGGGTGAGGGCGAACGAGCCGTCCGCGAAGGGCAGCCGGGGCAGTTCGGCGGCCACGTACCGCTGCGGGTGGGCGGCCGAGTCGGCGGTGAACAGCCGGCGGGCGCGGTCCCAGCTGAGCAGGTAGCGCTCGGGCCGGTGGGGGTGGGGCGAGGGGTGGAGCCGGGGGCGGGCGGCCATCGAGGCGGCCATCGCGGCCCGGGCGGCCAGGGCGCGGTCCGTCACCACCGGCAGCGGCAGCGCGTACGCGGGGTCGGCGGCGACCACCCGACAGCCCAGCTCGCGCGCCTCGGCGGCCAGCCCGGCGGCACCGCCGGGGCAGTCCAGCAACGGTCCGGGCAGGGCGGCGAGCCCGGCCCGGGTGAGGCCGAACAGGGCGCAGTACTCGTCCAGCGGACGGGAGGTGACCAGGACGCCCGGGGGAACGGGGGCGGGGCCGGTGGCGGGCACCCGGCCATCCGAACACGCGGTGGCCCCGCCCGCATCCGGAGCGCGGGCGGATGCCGGGCGGGGCCGAGCGACGCCGGAAGGGGTGACGCCCGCATCCGGAGCGCGGGCGGGTCGCGTCCGGGCCGCGGGCGGGCAGAGCGGGACAGAGCCGGACAGAGCGGCGCCGAGCCGGCGCCCACAGGGGTCAGCGGCCGAGCAGGCCCCGCGCGGCGGCCCGGTTGACGTTGGTCAGACCGCGGACCAGCTGGGTGGTGAGGAGGACCAGCAGCAGCCCGAGGACGGCGACCCCGGCGACCTGCCACGCCGACTGGACCTCGTACATGTGCCACACGCCGTCGTCGTCACGGTAGTCGAACAGCCGCAGCCCGTTCCAGGGCGTGTAGGCCCGGTAGACCCAGTGGTACGCCGGGTAGAGCGCCAGCACCCAGCCGAGCAGCAGGAAGGACAGCGTCACCGCGAAGCTGAACACCGCCCAGGGGAACATCACCACCTGGTACAGCACGGCCTTCCAGCCGGCCGCGTCCGCCAGCCGCGCGGTGATCGCGCCCCAGGTGCCCGGGCGGACCTGGCGCACCGGCTCCGGACCGGGGATGTCCAGGGCCAGCATGCCGCGCACCCGGGCCCGCTCCAGCCGGCCGAAGCCGCGGGCCGTGCTGGTCAGGGCGGCCAGCACGGGCAGGCCGAGGACGGTGACGAAGGTGCCGAGGCCGAAGCAGAACATGACGACCGAGACGGCGAAGCCGGCGATCGCCACCGGCAGGCCGCTGAGCGCGTAGCCGACCTCGCGGTAGAAGTGGGCCGAGAACGGCGCCCGCCACGCGGCGGGCCGCCGCGCGGTCGAACGGGCTCCGGCCGGGCGCGGGCCGTCCCCGTACCCGTCCAGGTCGTCCCACGCCCGGTCCTGCGTGCTGCTGATCATGCTCCCGGCCCCCGGCCCTTCGTTCTGGCGGTCTTCCGCCCCGCTGACGGTGTCCAGTCTGACGGACGCACAGGTCGGAGGGGATGCGGAGGCCTGGCGGATCGGGGGTGGGGTTAACCCCCCTGCCCCGCGCTCCCCCGGGGGGGGGGGGGGGGGGGGGGGGGGGGAGGGGGAGGGGGAGGGGGGGGGGGGGGGGGGGGGGGGCACGCCGCGGCAATAGTAGGCGGTCACGGCGTCACCGACATCGG
>NZ_JBVITE010000038.1:0-52649 GCF_055575155.1 Kitasatospora sp. NPDC034533 | reverse complement strand
GTGTCCAGCCGGACGGACGCAAGGGTGGGGGGGGGGGGGGAGGCCGGGCGGGTGGGGGGGGGGGTTAACCCCCCTCCCCCGCTCTCCCCCGGCGGGTGGCCGGCCCCGCCCACTCGCCGGCGAGCAGCGAGTACAGGTACGAGTCGGACCGGACCCCGTCCTCGGAGCGGTCGTGCCGCAGCCGCCCCTCCAGCCGGAACCCCAGGCCGCCGAGCACCCTGACGGAGGCCGTGTTGTCCACCGCCGTCCGGGCGGTCAGCCGGTGCAGGCCCAGCTCCCCGAAGGCGAAGCCGCAGAGCAGGCCGACGGTCTCGCCCGCGTAGCCGCGGCCCCAGCACTCGCGGGCCAGCACGCACCCGAGGTCGCCGGCGCGGTGCCCGCCGAGGGTGAGCGAGGCCTGCCCGATCGGCGGCGCGTCCCACGGGTCCTCGGCGTCGGCGAGCCGCGTGACGGCGAGCCGGTAGGTGTCTCGCTCCTCGGCCAGCGCCTCCTCCAGGTAGAGCTCCACCTGGTCGGCGCAGTCCTCCAGGCCGCTCGGGCCGAACGGCAGGTACCGGGTGACCTCCGGGTCGCCGAACAGCGCGTGCAGCGCGGCGACGTCGCCCTCGGTGTGGTGGTACTCGCGGAGGGCCAGTCGCGGGCCGGTGAGTCGTACGGGGACCATGGCTGCCGACCCTATCCCCGCCCGGCGGCTACCGTTCGGACCATGAACGACGAAGACCTGCGGCTCGCCCCGCGCACCAAGGCCGCCGACCTGCTCTCCTGGGCGGCCGAGCAGGGCCGCGCACCGGTGGCCGAGGAGCCGCTGCGCGCGGTGCTGGCGCTGCTGGAGCTGGGCGAGGGCAGGATGCACGACGGCTGGCCCGAACTGACCTCCGACGCGGTGGAGCACCTGCTGTACGAACGGCTCCACCTGTACGTCCAACCCGCCCCCGAGGAGGACCCGCTCGCCTACGGCGAGGCCGTCCGGCTGCTGATCGACCACCAGCGGGCGGTCCGGCGGCTGAACGCCAAGCGCCAGGAGCGGCTGCACGCCGAGGCCGAGTGGCAGGGTGAGGTCGCCGCCGGGCTGCTGCGCCGCGCCGACCTGGTGACCTGGCCCCGGCTGTACGCGCTGCTGCTGTACGCGTACGGGGTGGACGTCACGGACCCGCAGGCCGTACGGGACTGGCTGGCCGGCTTCGGCGAGCTGGCGCCCGAGGAGCGGTCGGCCGCGTTCGAGGCGCTGGTGCCGGCCGGCTGGCTGGACGAGCCGGACGAGCAGGGCTGGGGCCCGGGCCGGGTGCTGTCGGTGGGCATGGCCACGGACGGCGCGCGTCGGCTGCTGGAGCAGGGCCTGATGCGCCGCAGCTACCGCAACCTGGCCGAGCTGACCGCCCTGGGGCGGCCGATGCCGGACGAGCTGGCCGGGGACTTCGAGCGGTTCGAGGAGGCGGCGGTCGGCGCGGCCCTCGACCTGTTCGGCGAGTGGACGGTGCCGGGGCTGCCGCGGCTGCTGGTGACGGAGTTCCCGGAGCTGGCGCCGGAGCCGGGCCAGGAGGAGATCGAGGCGTACCTGGCGCAGCTGCCCGCCGAGGAGTGAGGACGCGCGGAGCCCCCGGGCCGGGGGCTCCGCGGCCGCGTCAGGGGTTGAGGCCGTGCTGCTGGAGCCAGGGCTCCGGGTCGACCGGGGCGCCGCCGCCCGGGCGGACCTCCAGGTGCAGGTGCGGGCCGGTGACGTTGCCGGTCGCGCCGACCTTGCCGATCTGCTGGCCGCCGGCGACCGGGCCGGAGCCCTTGGTGATCGAGGAGAGGTGGCAGTACCAGATCTCGGTGCCGTCGGGCAGCGTCTCGACGATCCGGTAGCCGTACGAGCCGGCCCAGCCGGCCGAGGTGATGGTGCCCTGGCCGAGCGCGTGGACCGGGGTGCCGGTGTCGGCGGCGAAGTCCAGGCCGGTGTGCAGGTTGGCCCAGTAGCGGGCGCTCTGGCCGTAGTGGGCGGAGAGCCGGTAGTCCGTCACCGGGAGGGTGAGGGCGGCGGCCTTGGCCCGCTCGGCCTCCTCGGCGGCGCGCTTGGCCTCGGCCTCCTTGGCGGCGGCCTTGGCGGCGGCCTCCTGCGCGGCCTGGAGGCGGGCGCTCTCCTCGGCGGCGGTGCGCTGGCTGTCGGCCTGGTGCTGGATGCGGGCGGCGAGCGCGAGGCCGGGGTCGGCGGCGAGCGCGACCGGGGTCTCGTCGGGGGCCTCGATGGCGGGGGCGGCGGCCGGGGTCGCCGAGGCGAAGCCGGTGGCGCCCAGGGTGGCGGCGACGGCGGTGACGCCGAGCAGCGGGGAGGCCCCGCGGGTCTGACGCGGCATCCGGTGGCGGTTGGTCTCGGCCTCCGCGGCGAAGGCCTCGGGACCGAAGTCCTCGGGGCCGTCCGTGCCGGGGTGGTCGAGGAGCTGGGTACCGGCCGCGAAGCCGGCCGGGTGTGCCGGGGTGTGCGTCGACGCCACGGAGGCGCGCTCCTTTCCTTCCTTCGCGCCTACCGGGTTAGCTGACGGGTTCGGAGCAGGAAGGTCTCCTACGGCCGGGCCGGAGCCCCGCCGATTCACCCCAAGGAACGTGGTTCCCCGGCTCCCTGGCCTGCCCGGAGGCCGGCCGGCGGGATTAGGCGACGGCGCACGGTGCCGTCTGGTTACGGCGTTGACGACCGCGCTGCGTTATCAAACGTTAATCCTAGGAGGCCCTGATTCCAAGCCATCCGTTTGGAGCAGCTTAGGCCCTGGTGAACGAACGTCAACGAACGACCCCTCATGCGGGCCCCCTCATGCACGGGCCCATCTGAGTACCCCTACTCATGTGCGGCCCGTCCCGGCGGCCACATCCTGGCGCCATGAACGCACCGATGCAGACCCGCACCACGGCCGCGTACTACGTCCAGGCCGTCCTCTCCTTCGCCCTGTCGGGCACCGCCCTCGCCGTCGGGATCGCCCGCCTGCCGGTGGGCGGGTGGACCAGGGCGTTCCTCGGGCTCGGCCTCCTCTACACCGTCACCTCCGCGTTCACCCTGGCGAAGGTGATCCGGGACCGCCAGGAGTCCAACGAGATGGTCACCCGGGTCGACCAGGCCCGGCTGGAGAAGCTGCTCAGCGAGCACGACCCGTTCAAGGTGGACGGGGTCTGAGCGCCTCCCCCGGCGCCGGGCGGTGCGATCGCTTGACGGCTAAGGCTATTAGCCTTAGCTTTATGGCTATCGGCAGCACCGCCGATTTCCCGCACCGGCGGCCCGAGGAGGACCACCCATGAACGGCACCGTCACCCCGAGCACCCAGTACCTGACCGTTCCCGGCGGCAGGATCTCCTACGACGACACCCGGCAGGGCGACGGCACCCCCGTCGTCCTGCTGCCGGGCATGCTCGACAGCCGGGCCGCCTACCGACACCTGCGCCCGCTGCTCACCGCCGCCGGCCACCGGGTGGTCACCATGGACCTCCGGGGCTTCGGCGAGTCCTCCCTGGTCTGGGACGACTACGGCCCGGCCGCCCTGGCCGGCGACGTCCTCGCCCTGCTCGACCACCTCGGCATCGAGCGCGCCGTCCTCGCCGGGAACTCGTACACGGGGGCGACGGTCGTCAAGGCCGCCGGGGACGCGCCCGAGCGGGTCGCCGGGATCGTGCTGATCGACGCCTTCATCGAGAACCCGCCGCCGGGCGCCCTGATGCGCGGCGCCATGGGCCTGCTGGGCGCCGCCTTCGTCCACTGGCCGGCCGCCTGGGGCTTCTACCTGCGCAAGATGGCCTTCCCCGGCGCCAAGCCCGCCGACTTCGACGCGTACGTGGACGGGCTGGTCGCCGCCCTGCGCACCCCCGGCCGCAGGACCGCCACCCGCGGGTACGTCCGGGGCGACTCGATGCCGGTCGGCTGGACGGCCGCGGTGCGCTGCCCGGCGCTGGTGGTCATGGGCAGCGAGGACCCCGACTTCCCGAAGCCGGAGCTGGTCGCCGACCGGCAGGCGGCCGCGCTGGGCGGCGCGCGGAAGGTGATGATCGAGGGCTCCGGGCACTACCCGATGGCCGACAACCCGGCGGCCACCGCGGACGCCCTGCTGCCGTTCCTCGCCGAGCTCGGCTGAGTCCGGCCCCGCCCCGCCCACCGAACTCCGCACGAAGGACCCGAGCCCATGCCCCGCGTAGGACTGACCCCCGAGCAGGTCGTCGACCACGCCCTCGCCCTCATCGACGACCAGGGCACCGAGGCCCTCACCCTGGCCTCGGTCGCCGCCCGGGCGGGCGTCGCCACCCCCTCGCTGTACAAGCACGTCAGCGGCGGCCTCGCCGAACTGCGGCGGCTGATCGCCGTCCGGGTCACCGGGGACCTCGCCGACCGGCTGGCCGAGGCGGCGGTCGGCCGCAGCGGGGACGACGCCGTGGCCGCCGTCCTGCGCGCCTACCACGCGTACGCCACCGAGTACCCGCACCGCTACGGCGCGCTCCCCCAGGCCCCGCAGCCCGACGACGAGCTGACCCGGGCCGCCGGGCGGCTGGTCGGCGTGATCATCGCCGTCCTGCGGGAGTACGGCCTCGACGGCGCCGAGGCGGTCCACGCCGCCCGGACCGTCCGCTCCCTCGCCCACGGCTTCGCCTCGCTCGCCGCCGCCGGCGCCTTCCAGCTCGCCGAGGACCTCGGCACCACCCACGACCGCCTCATCACCACCCTCACCACCGGCCTGCGCACCTGGCCCGCGTAGCGGGGCGCGATGGGGGCGTGCGACGGGGACGTGCGACCGGGGCGCGCCCACCCGACGGGGGCGCCCTCGCACCGGACGACGCCCCTTGGGAACACCGTGCGCACGAACCCCACACATTCCGGGACGCGATCCGGCCAACCGGCTCGAATCCGACGCTCGTCGCCGAGGCCGGTCGGACCGGCTCGATGCCTCGTCAGGCCGGGCGGTCGCGGGCGAACCAGTGCCGATTGACGCCGAATTGACTCGATATTGACGAGATCCGGTCACTTGGCGAGATCCGTTCACACCTTCGTAGGATCATCACCCTAGAATTCGCGGCGTGACGATGACTCAGTGGTCCGTAACGGCAACCGGCGTGCTCGCCGTCCTCGCCCTCGTGGCCGCCGCGCGGTACCGCGCCGTGTCCGTCACCCAGCGCGGCCGCGCCGACCGGCTGCAACGTGAACTCGCCACCCTCCAGGAAAGACTGGCCACCGAGCTGGCCCGCCGCGGCGCCGACCTCGCCGCCGTCCAGCAGGAGCACGAGCACACCGCCTCCACCCAGCGGGCCTTCCTCAGCGTCGCCCGCCGCATCCTGGTCATGGCCCACGACCAGCAGGCGCTGCTGGACGAGATGGAGCGCACCCACGACGACCCGGCCCTGCTGGAGGGCCTGCTCAAGGCCGACCACGCGGCCGCCCAACAGGCCCGGCTGGCCCAGACCCTGGCCGTGCTGTGCGGCGCGCGGGCCGGCCGGCACTGGCCGGAACCCGTCTCCCTGGAGGACGTCGTCCGCGGCGCCCAGTCGCGCATCCTGCCGTTCCAGCGCGTGGTGGTGCGCAGCCGGATCGAGACCGCGGTGGTCGGGGCCGCGGCCGAGGCGCTGATCCACGCGATCGCCGAGCTGCTGGACAACGCCACCCGCTACTCCCCGCCCAGCACCCAGGTGTTCGTCACCCTGATGCCGGTGCACAACGGCGCCGTCATCGAGATCGACGACGGCGGCGTCGGCATGCCGGAACAGGCCGTCGCCAAGGCCGCCGCCGCACTGGCCGGGGGCAGCACCCTGGAGGTCTCCCGGCTGGGCGAGGTGCCGCAGTTGGGCCTGGCCGCGGTCGGCCGGCTCGCCGAGCAGTACGGGTTCCGGGTCACGCTCAGCTCGGCGCCCTCGCCGTACGGCGGGGTGCGGGTGGTCCTGCTGCTGCCGAACGCGCTGCTCACCGACCCGCTGCCGCCCACCGTCCCCGGCCTCGGGCCGGACGACCGGGCGTTCAGCCCCGACCCCCGGCCGGCCCCTCCCGCCGGCCACCCCCTGGTGGAGACCCCGCCGCCCGGCCGGCCCGCCGCCACCGGCGACACCCCGCCGCCCCTGCCCCGCCGCAGCCACCGCCGGGGCCGTACCGGCCGCGCCGCCCAGCACGCCGCTCCCCAGCCGCCGCCCGAGCCGCCCTACCGCTCGGCCCGGGACGCGCAGGCGTTCATGGCGATGTTCCAGGCCGGCACCGCCAGCGGTCGATCGGCCGCCCGGACCCAGCTCCCGCCCGGCCCCCACTGACCGTTCCCCGCTTCCCCCGACTTCCCCAGCGCTCCGGAGATTCCCATGACCACCACCCCCGATCTCGGCTGGCTGCTCGCCGACATCATCGCCGTCCCGCAGGTCCAGCACGCCGTCGTCGTCTCCAACGACGGCCTGGAGATCGGCCGCAGCGGGGACATCGCGCGCGAGGACGCCGAACGGCTGGCCGCCGCCTGCTCCGGGCTCCAGTCGCTGGCGCGCGGCGTCGCGGCGGGCTTCGGCGGGCCGGGCAGCGCCACCCGCCAGATCATCATCGAGTACGGCGGCGGCTACCTCTTCGTGGTCGCGGCCGGGGCCGGCGCGCACCTGGCCGTGGTGGCCGGCGAGGCGGTCGACGCCGGGCTGGTCGCCTACCAGATGCAGGTCCTGGTCGAGCGGATCGGCGCCCACCTCACCAGCCCGCCGCGCGTCGACCACGCGTCGGGGGGCCACCGGTGAGCGGCCCGGTCCGGCCGTACGTCATCACCGGGGGGCGCAGCCGCCCCACCCGGGCCGAACTGGCCGTGGAGAGCCTGGTCAGCGCGTTACCCGGGCCCACGGAGCTGCCCGAGCACCCGCTGCTGAACCGCGAGCACCGGCGCATCCTCGGCCTCTGTCACAGTCTGCTGTCCATCGCCGAGGTGGCGGCCCACCTGGGGTTGCCGCTCGGCGTGGTCAAGGTGCTGGTCGGGGACCTGTGGGACCTCGGCGCCGTGCAGGTGCTCCCGCCCGTTCCGCAGGCCGAACGCCTGCCCGCAACCCTCCTGGAAGAGGTGCTCGTTGGCCTCCGCCAACTCCGCTGAAGCCGTCCCCGGGGCCTCCGGGTCCGCCGAGGGACCGCAGTACCTGCCCTCCTCGGTGCAGGGCGCCGTCAAGATCCTGGTCACCGGCCCGTTCGGGGTGGGCAAGACCACCCTGGTCGGCTCGCTCAGCGAGATCACCCCACTGCGCACCGAGGAGACCATGACCGCCGCCAGCAGCGGCATCGACGACCTGACCGGGCGCCCCGGCAAGACGACCACCACGGTGGCACTGGACTTCGGCCGGATCACGCTCAACTCGCGGCTCGCGCTGTACCTGTTCGGCACGCCCGGACAGCAGCGGTTCTGGCCGCTGTGGGACGACCTGTCGCGCGGTGCGCTCGGCGCCATCGCCATGGTCGACCTGCGCCGCCCGGACGAGAGCTTCGACGTGCTCGGCCGGCTGGAGGAGCAGCGCATCCCGTTCGCGGTGGCCGTCAACACCTTCCCGGACACGCCGAGTTACCCGGAGGAGGAGCTGCGGTCGGCGCTGGACCTGCTGCCGGAGGTGCCGATCCTGTTCTGCGACGCCCGGGACCGCCGGCAGTCGTACGACCTGCTGATCGACTTCGTGGACCACCTGCACCGCAGCTCGATCCTGGAGCTCCAGGGATGACCGCCCCCGAACCCCCCGGCACGCCGCCCGGGTGCCCGGTCGCCCACGGCGGCGGCCTGCCCGGCGGGCTGCCCGTCGGCGTGCCGCTGACCCCGCTGTACGGCCCGGCCCTCGCCGAGGACCCGCACGGCCTGTACGCCCGGCTTCGCGAGCGCTACGGGCCGGTCGCGCCGATCGAGCTGGAGCCCGGGGTCGAGGCCTGGCTCGTCCTCGGCTACGGCGAGCTGCTCGAACTCACCCGCAACGAGGCGCTGTTCTCCAAGGACTCGCGCCGCTGGCGGGTGCCCGCCGAGGGCCGGCTGGCCCCCGACTCCCGGCTGCTGCCGATGACCTCCTGGCGGCCCACCCTGCTCAACCTGGACGGCGCCGAGCACCAGCGGCTGCGCGCCGCCGTCTCGGACACCCTCGCCCAGATCGACCACCGCCAGCTGCGCGGGACCACCGAGGCCGCGGCGAACGGGCTGATCGACGACTGGGGCCCGGACGGCACCGCCGACCTGGTCGCCCAGTACGCGGAGCGGCTGCCGCTGCTGGTCTTCACCCAGCTGCTCGGCCTGCCCGCCGACGCCGGCCCGTACCTGATCCGGCTGATCAACGACATCTCCGACAGCGGCGCCGAATCGGTGCGCGCCAACGAGGAGTTCCACACGATCGTGGTCGACCTGGTGCGGCGCCGCCGGGCCGAGCCCAGCGCCGACCTCACCTCCTGGCTGCTGGCCCACCCGGCCGCGCTGACCGACGAGGAGGCGGTGCACCAGCTGGTGGTGATGATGGTCGCCGGGAACGAGACCACCATCGGCTGGACCGGCAACACGCTGCGGCTGCTGCTCACCGACCGCCGCTTCCGGGCCACCCTCACGGGCGGGCGGCTGACCGTCGCCGACGCGCTGGAGGAGGTGCTCTGGCGCGACCCGCCGACGCAGAACTTCCCCGGCCGCTGGGCCACCAGTGACACCGTGCTCGGCGGCCAGTACATCAGCCGGGGCGACCTGCTCGTCCTCGGCCTGGCCGCGGCCAACGCCGACCCCGCCGCGCAGGGCGTCTCGGCCGCCGCGCAGGGCTCGCTCGGCGGCAACCGGGCGCACCTCGCCTGGGGCGCGGGCAAGCACGTCTGCCCGGCCCAGCACCCGGCCCGGATCATCGTCGAGACCGCCGTCGAGACCCTGCTCCACCGCCTGCCGGACCTCCAACTGGCCGTTCCGGTGGGAGACTTGACCTGGAGACAGTCGCCGTGGGCGCGGGCCCTGACCGCCCTGCCGGTGCTGTACAGCGCGTTCACCCCGCCCCGCCCGCCAGCTCCCGAGAGGCCCGCATGGACACCGCCACCGGCTCCGGAAACCGCGCCGAGCCCATCAGACTCGACCCTTACGGCCGTGACCAGCACGGCGAGAACGCCCGACTCCGGGCGGCCGGGCCCGCGGTCCTGGTGGAGCTCCCTGGCGGGGTGGTGGTCTGGGCGGTAACCCACCACGAGACCCTCCAGTCGCTGCTGGCCGACCCCCGGGTCGGCAAGGACCCCCGGCTGTGGACCACCTTCCGGGAGAACCGGCTGCCGGACAACTGGCCGCTGCTCAGCTTCGTGACCGTCCCCGGCATGGTCACCGCCGACGGCGAGGACCACCGGCGGCTGCGCGGGCTGGTCTCACAGGCCTTCACCCCGCGCCGGGTGGCCGCGCTGGCGCCCGCGATCGAGGCCCGGACGGTCGCGCTGCTGGACCGGATCGCCGAGTTGGAGGGCGAGTTCGACCTGCGGCGGCACTTCGCCTACCCGCTGCCGATGCAGGTGATCGGCGAGCTGCTCGGCCTGGCCGTGGAGCAGCAGGACGATCTGCACGAGCTGTCCGACACCCTGGTCTCCAGCTCGGCCACCCCGGCCGAGGCGCTCGCCGCGAAGCTGGGCCTGGACCAGTTGCTGGCCTCGGTGGTGGCCGCCAAGCGGGCCGAGCCCGGCGACGACCTGACCAGCGACCTGATCGCCGTCCGCGAGGCCGGCCAGCCCGGTGAGCGGCAGCGGCTCAGCGAGGCCGAGCTGGTCGGCACCCTGCTGCTGATGCTGGTCGCCGGGCACGAGACCACGCTCAACCTGATCACCAATGCCGTGCGCGCGCTGCTCACCCACCCCGACCAGCTGCGGCTGGTGCTGGCTGGGGAGCAGCCGTGGTCGGCGGTGGTCGAGGAGACGCTGCGCCACGACTCCCCGGTCGGGCAGTTCCCGCTGCGCTACGCGATCGAGGACATCGCGGTCGGCGACGTGGTGATCCGGCGCGGCGAGGCGCTGCTGGCCTCGTACGCGGCGGCCGGGCGGGACTCCGGGCACCACCCGGACGCGGACCGCTTCGACCTCACCCGGCAGCCCGCCAGGCACCTGTCGCTCGGCCACGGCCCGCACTTCTGCCTCGGCTCCGGGCTCGCCCGGCTGGAGGCGGAGACGGCGCTGCGGCACCTGTTCGCCCGCTTCCCGGGGCTGGCCCTGGCGCCGGGGCGGAGTGAGGAGCCGATCGCGTCGTTCGTCAGCAACAGCGTGCGCGCCCTGTGGGTGACGGTCTGAGCGTGCACGGGTGACGGTGCGGTCCTGCCGGTTACCTGAGGGCGGTGCGGGTCGTTCGGCAGGGCATGAAGAAACTCGCCACCCTGGCCGCCCTCACCATGGCCGGCCTCGCCCTCGCCGTCCCGGCGGCCTCCGCCACCACCCAGACCGCCTCCTCGCCTGACGTCACCGGCGGGCTCACCGACGGGCTCACCCTCTCCCCGGCCGACCTGGCGCTGAGGACCGCCGGCAAGCTCCCGGTGGTCGGGAAGGCCGCCAACGAGATCGAGGCCATCGGGGACAACCAGATGGAGCACCCGGGGCTCAGCGGGCACGTCCTGAACTGACCGGCCCGTGGACTGACCGGCCCCGATCCGGTGTCCGGCCCGTGGGCAGCCGACCGACCCCCGAACGGCCGGCCGTCCACGGCGCCGCGGCGCGCGGGGCTCAGCCGGCGGACAGCCGGTTGAGTTCCGGGTAGCCCAGCCCGTCGGCGAGAGCGGTGTAGGTGCCGCTCGCGTACACCTCCTCGGCGGCTCGGCGGACCGCCGCGTACGCCACCTCGGCCAGGCCCGGGCCCAGGCTGATCCGGGCCACGCCCAGCTTCGCCAGCTCGGCGACCGGCGGGGCGGCCGGGCCGGCCAGCACGTTCAGCGGTGCCGGGACGGCCTCGACCAGGGCGGCGATGGTCTCCGGGTCGGACACCCCGGGGACGAAGACCCCGTCCGCGCCCGCCGCCAGGTACGCCCGCAGCCGGTGGACCGCGTCGTCCAGCCGGCCCTCCGGCGCGCCGATCCCGCGCAGGAAGACGTCGGTGCGCGCGTTGACGAAGAGCGGCACCCCGGCCGCGTCCGCCGCCGCCCGGGCGGCCGCGATCCGCTCGGCGGCCTCCGCCGGCGGGCGGCCCTCGTCCTCCAGGTTCACCCCGACGGCGCCGGTGGCGAGCAGCGCGGTGACCGTCTCGCCGACCCCGGCGGCGGTGGGCGCGTAGCCGCTCTCCAGGTCCGCGGTGACCGGCAGGTCGACCGCGCTGACGATCCGGGCGGTCCGGGCCAGCACCTGTTCGCGGTCGGCGCCGCCGCCGTCCGCGCTGCCCAGCGACCAGGCGACGCTCGCGCTGGCCGTCGCCACCGCCCGCGCTCCCGCCTCGGCCACCAGCCGGGCGCTCGGCACGTCCCAGGCGTTCGCCAGCACCAGGGGCTCGCCCGGGCGGTGGAGCTCGCGCAGCAGCCGGGCCTTCTCCCGCCGGACGACCGGGTCGACGGCGCTCACTTCGCCGCCGGGCTCATCCGGGTGGAGATGCTGAGCCGGTTCCAGACGTTGATCGTGGCGATGACCGCGATCAGCTGGGCCAGCTCGCTCTCGTCGAACCGGGCGGCGGCCTCCGCGAAGACCGCGTCCGGCACGTGGCCCTCGGTCACCCGGGTGATCGACTCGGTGAGGGCCAGGGCGGCGCGCTCGCGGGCGGTGAACCACGGGGTCTCGCGCCAGGCCGGGAGGGAGAGCAGGCGGTGGTCCTGCTCGCCGAGCTTCTCGGCGTCGGTGGAGTGCATGTCGATGCAGAAGGCACAGCCGTTGATCATCGAGGCGTGCACCTTGACCAGGTGGGCGAGCCGCGGGTCCAGGCCCTGGCGGGAGGCCCGTTCCACGGCGATCATCGCCTGGTAGTACTCGGGCGCGAGCTTGAACATGTCGAGTCGCTGCTCGGGGGCGGGCACCGGGGCCCCGTTCGTACCGGCGGTCTCGTTCGTCGTCATGCCGCCAGCCTAGGAGCGCGGTGGCCTGCCGTCCTGGTGCGTTCGGCCGCCCGGTTCTTGGGCCACTTCCGGGGTGCGAACGGCTGTGCGAGGATCGCCGCATCGCAGGTGGCCGAGATCAGGGGGCAGTGGGGTGTGCACGGCGTTCGTCAGCATCGAGCCGGGAGCGGCGGTCCCGGTCCTGCTGCTGTCCGTGCGGGACGAGTACCTGGGCCGCGCCTGGCTGCCGCCGGACCACCACTGGCCGGAGCGGCCCGAACTGCTCGGCGGGCTGGACCTCGTGGCGGGCGGCACCTGGCTGGCCGTCGACCCGGTCCGGCGCACCGCCGCCTGCCTGCTGAACGGCTTCGGTCCGCTCGCCCCCGCCGACGCCCGGCTCACCCGCGGCCGGCTGCCGCTCACCGCCGTCCGGGAGGGCGGCATCGGCCACCTCGACCTCGGCCCGTACGACCCGTTCCACCTCGTCCTGGTCCGGCCCGACGGCGCCCGGGTGTCCAGCTGGGCGGGCGGGCGGCTGGTGGAGCGCGAACTGCCCACCGGGCTGAGCGTGGTGCTCAACGACGGGCTGGAGGGCCTGGCCGCCGAGGGGGCGGCCTCCGAGCGGATCCGCGCGCTGATGGCCGCGCGCGCCGCCCACTTCCGCGCCCGCTTCACCGCCGAGCCCCGGCCCGAGCCGACCGGCGCGCAGCCCGCCGCGGCGGCCTGGGACCGGTGGCTGCCGATCGTCACCGGGGACGGCCTGGCGCCGGACGCGGACGCCGCGCTGGTCCAGCGGCGGGACTTCGGCGACGGGCGGATCTGGGGCTCCTCGTCGATCTCGCTGCTGGCGTTCGGGCCGGAGCGGGTGCGCTACGACTTCTCGCCGGCGCCGGCCGCCGCGGACGGATCGGGGTGGCGCCGGATCGCGGTGGACTGACCGGCCCGGCCCCGCCCGCGGCAAAAAAGACTTGAGCCTTACGCTGCGGGAGGCGGCATCGTGGCGCGGGCCGAGCCCGAAGGAGACCCGCCATGGACCGCCCCGAGCGCCCCCGCCGCCTGCTCCCCTTGCTGACCGTCGCCCTGCCCCTGGTGGCCGCGCCCGCCGCGGTGACCGCCGTCGCCCTGCTCGGCGACGCGGCGCACCGGGTCGTCCCGTCCGCCACCGTCCTGGCCGCCGCGGCGGCGGAGCTGCTCGGGCACCTCTGCCCCAATGTCCTTCAGCCGTACGGTCGGTGAACTTCTGACGGCGGACACGACCGGGGTTGGCGAACGTCTACATGTGCGTAGTAGCTTCGCGACGGCCCCGGATCCGGGCGGCCACCGACCCCCTCCCCGAGCGAAGGTGCGCGATGTCGACCCTGACCTACCCGGAAGCGATAGGCGTCGGCCTGCTCCAGGGCGTGACGGAACTCTTCCCGGTCTCCAGCCTCGGCCACAGCATCCTGGTGCCCGCCCTGCTCGGCGGGAAGGTCCAGCACGACCTCGACATGACCGCCGAGGGCTCCTCCTACCTCGCCGCGCTGGTCGCCCTGCACCTGGCCACCGCCCTCGCGCTGGTGGTCTACTTCCGCAAGGACTGGGTCCGGGTGATCGACGGGCTGTTCGGCTCGGTCCGGCACCGCCGGGTGGAGACCCGCAACGAGAGGCTCGCCTGGCTGCTCGTCCTGTCCACCATCCCGGTCGGCGTGGCCGGCCTCGCCCTGGAGAAGGCGCTGCGCAACGCGCTCGGCAAGCCCGTCCCGGCGGCGGTCTTCCTCGCCCTCAACGGACTCGTGCTGCTCGGCGCCGAGCGGCTCAAGCGCGGCGGCACCGGGCGCCGCCGCGCGGGGCACGCCGCCCCCGCGGCCTCCGGCTCCGCCTCCGCCGACGGGCCGGAGCCGGACCCGGCGATCGCCTCCGACCAGCGGCTGACCAGGCTGAGCTTCGGGCAGGGCGCCTGGATCGGCGCCGCCCAGATCCTCGCGCTGTTCCCCGGCATCAGCCGCTCGGGCGTCACCATGAGCGCCGGCGTCCTGCGCGGCCTGCACCACGAGGACGCCGCCCGGTTCTCCTTCCTGCTCGCCACCCCGGTCATCCTGGCCGCCTCGGTGCTGAAGGTGCCCGAGCTGTTCCGGCCGGAGAACTCCGGCGTGCTCGGCCCGGTCCTCGCGGGCAGCCTCGCCGCCTTCGTGGCCGGCTACGTCTCGGTGCGGTTCCTCACCAAGTACTTCGAGACCCGCAGCCTGACGCCGTTCGCGGTCTACTGCTTCCTGGCCGGCGCCGCCGGTGCGGTCTACCTGTCGCTCTGAGCCATCCGGACCGCCCCGGCCAGGATCCGGGCGAGTTCGGCCGGGCGGGAGAACATCGGCCAGTGCCCGGTGTCCAGCTCCACCAGCCGCCAGTGGCCGGCCGAGACCAGCTCGGCGACCACCGGCGGCGGCTCCGGCCAGTCCAGCAGGCACTTCACGTACACCGCCGGAAGCGCGGCCAACGGGCCCTCCAGGAACGCCGGTTCGGTCAGCGACGGGCCCGGGTGCGGGGTCGCCCCGGCCGCGATCCGGTTGATCTGGCCGACCGTCAGCCCCTGTTCGGCGAACTCGGCCGGAGGCAGCGGCGGCCACCAGCCCCCGTGCGCGGCGAGGTCCGCCCGCAGCGCCGCCGGCTCCGGCAGCTGGTCGGCGAAGGACTCCCCCGACACCGGCACGTTGGCGTCCACCAGGACCAGCCCGGCCAGCCGCTCGCCGATCCGCTCGGCGGCCTGCCCCACCGGGATGCCCGAGTAGCTGTGCCCGACCAGCACCACCTCGCGCAGGTCCAGCCGCTCCACCTCGGCGACGACGTCCGCCACATGCGCCTGCTGCCCGGCGGGCACGCCACGCTTCTCCGCGAGCCCGGAGAGCGTCAGCGGGTACGCCCCGTGCCCGGCCTCCCGCAGCTGCGCCGCCACCTCGTCCCACGCCCAGGAACCCAGCCAAGCACCCGCCACCAGCACAAAGTTCGCCATGGGCGGCACCGTAGCGCGCGGCCGCGACGGCGGCCCGGGAACCGCCGGGAAACAACACGTGGAGGAAGCGTGGCGACCGTGCCCGGCCCCGGCACCGGCACCGACGTCGGGCCCGGCGCCCCGCCGTGCCACGGGAGAATGGGCCCGTGAGCACCTCCTGGACCTCCTTCGGCGGCGACCTGCACCTGGACCTCACCGAGCGCCGGGCCGCCGGCGCCGGGCTGCGGGCCGCCCTGGAGGACGCGCTGCGCGAGGCCGTCCAGGACGGGCGGCTCGCCCCCGGCACCCGGCTGCCGTCCTCCCGGGCCCTCGGCGAGGACCTCGGGATCGCCCGCAACACCGTGGTCGAGGCGTACGGCCAGCTCACGGCGGAGGGCTGGCTCAGCTCCCGGCAGGGCTCCGGCACCACCGTCGCCCGGCGGAGCGTGCCCTCGCCCGCCGTACGGCCGGCCCGGCCGCCGGCACCGCGGCGCCGCGCCCGCCACGACCTGATGGCCGGGCGGCCCGACCTGTCGCTCTTCCCCCGCACCGCCTGGCTCGCCGCCGCCCGCCGCGCCCTGGCCACCGCGCCGCACGAGGCCCTCGACTACGGCAGCCCGCTCGGCCGGATCGAACTGCGGCAGGCGCTCACCCACTACCTGGCCCGGGTCCGCGGCGTCCGCACCGACCCCGACCACCTGCTCGTCTGCACCGGCGTCACCCAGGGCCTCGGCCTGGTCTGCGCGGCCCTGCGGGAGCTCGGCGCCCGCTCCCTGGCCGTCGAGGAGTACGGGCTGCCGCCGCAGCACGCGACCGTCCGGGCCGCCGGGCTCACCACCGTGCCCGTGCCGCTGGACGCGGACGGCGCCCTCGTCGACCGGCTCGACGCCCGGGCCGGCGCCGTCCTGCTCACCCCCGCCCACCAGTTCCCCACCGGAGCGGCGCTGCCCGCGGAGCGGCGGGCACAGGCCGTGCGGTGGGCGCGGGAGCAGGACCGGTACGTCATCGAGGACGACTACGACGGCGAGTTCCGCTACGACCGGCAGCCGCTCGGCGCGATGCAGGCGCTGGACCCGGACCGGGTGGTGTACGCCGGGACGGCCGCCAAGAGCCTCGCGCCGGGCCTGCGGCTGGCCTGGCTGGCGCTGCCCGACGCGCTGGTCGAGCCGGTGGCCCGGCTGAAGACGCGGGCCGACACGATGTCCCCGGTGCTGGACCAGCTGACGCTGGCGGAGCTGATCACCTCCGGCACGTACGACCGCCACGTGCGGCGCTGCCGGCTGCACTACCGGCGCCGGCGCGACCAGCTGGTGGCGGCGCTCGCCGATCACGCCCCGCACGTCCGGGTCACCGGCATCGCCGCCGGCCTGCACGCCGTCCTCCAGCTGCCTGCCGGCTCCGCCCCCGAGGCCGAGCTCCTCGCCCGCGCCGAGCGGGCCGGCCTCTCCCTGTCCGGCCTCGGCTGGCACCGCGCCACCGGCCCGGCCCCCGCCGGCACCCCGCCCGCCCTTGTCATCGGCTACGCCACCCCGCCCGACCACGCCTTCCCGGCGGCGGTCCAGGCCCTCTGCGCACTGCTGCGCGAGGCGTGAGCGGGCCGCCCGACCGCTCCCGCACCGGCGCCCGGACACACCGGACGCCCGCCTCCCCCGGGGGTGGGAGGCGGGCGTCCGGGGCCCTGACTACTTGTTGCGGCTGCCGAGTTCGAACAGGAGGATGATGAAGCCCGCGAAGGCGTGGCCGCCGACGGTGTAGATCAGCAGGCGGAGGTAGATCCGCTTGTTGGCCCACTTGCCGGCGTCCATGGTCTTCGGGCCGGCCGGGGTGTCCGGGGCGAGGGTGGTGGTGGGATCGGCCATGGTGATCTCCTCCGGGGTGTTCTGACGGCGGCTCAGTGGGCGGCGGTGGGGCCGCCGCCGAGGCAGAGCTCGCCGCCCGGGCTCTGCAACAGGGTGTGGACGAAGAGCAGTTCGACGCCGGCGTCCGACTCGGCGGCGATGCAGTGCGGGGTGAGCGAGTCGTAGTGGGCGGAGTCGCCCACACCGAGGTGGTGGACGCGGTCCCCGAGGGTGACCCGGAGCGCGCCCCTCAGGACGTACAGCCACTCCTCGCCCGGGTGGACCCGGACCACCGCGTCCTGGACGCCCGGCGGGACGTGCACCCGCAGGGCCTGCATGGCGCGGCCCGGGGCCCCGGCCCGGCGGTAGCCCCAGCCACCGGCCCGGCCGGGCTCGATGTCGCCGCCCCGGACGATCGGGTCGGGCTCGGCGAGGGTCTCGCCGAGCAGTCCGGAGACCGAGGTCCCGTAGGCGCGGGCGAGCCCGAGCAGGACCGGCAGCGACGGCTGCCGGCGGCCGGTCTCCAGCCGGGACAGATAGGCTGGGGAGAGCCCGACCCGCCCGGCGGCCACCTCCAGCGTGAGGCGGCTGCTGAGCCGGTGCTCGCGAAGGCGGGCGGCGAGGCCGGCGACCTCCTGGTCGTCGAGCTGTTCGCCTGCGGCGGCGGCACCGGTGGAGCTGCTGGTCATGTGTCCAGTGGACACCCGCCGTGCCCGCCGGGCAAGGAATTTGCCCCAGAGGCAAGGAGTAGGGACTTTCGGCCCCCTCCCGCGCTCAGGGCCGCGGGATGTTCCGCAGATTGCTCCGGGCCAGGTCGATCATCCGCCCGACGCCGCCCGAGACCACCGTCCTGCTCGCCGCCAGCGCGAAGCCCTTCAGCTGGGCGGCGGTGATGCGCGGCGGGATGGACAGCGCGTTGGGGTCGGTGACCACGTCCACCAGCGCCGGGCCGGGCCGCTCCAGCGCCTCCGCCAGCACCTCCCGGACCCGGGCCGGCTCGGTCACCCGCTTCGCCTGGATGCCCATCGCCCGGGCGATCCCGGCGTAGTCCACGTCCCCGTTGTCGATCTCGGACTCCGGGTAGCCGGAGACCAGCATCTCCAGCTTGATCATGCCGAGCGCGCCGTTGTTGAAGACCACCGTCTTCACCGGCAGCCGGTGCTTGGCCACCGTGAGCAGCTCGCCGAGCAGCATGCCGATCCCGCCGTCGCCCGCCATCGCGATCACCTGCCGCCCCGGGCAGGCGAGCTGGGCGCCGATCGCGTGCGGGAGGGCGTTGGCCATCGAGCCGTGCAGGAAGGAGCCGATCACCCGGCGGCGGCCGTTGGGCTGGAGATAGCGGGCGGCCCAGACGTTGTTCATGCCGGTGTCCACGGTGAACACCGCGTCCTCGGCGGCCACGTCGTCCAGCACCGCGGCGACGTACTCGGGGTGGATCGGCAGGTGCTTCTCGATGTCCCGGGTGTACGCGCCGACCACGTCCTCCAGCGAGCGGTAGTGCTTGCGCAGCATGGCGTCCAGGAAGGCGCGGTCGCGCTTGGCGTCCAGCAGCGGCAGCACGGCCCGCAGGGTGGCGGCCACGTCGCCGTGGACGGCCAGGTCCAGCGCGGTGCGGCGGCCGAGCCGGGTGGCGTCGTGGTCGACCTGGACGGTGTGCGCCTGCGGCAGGAAGGAGTCGTACGGGAAGTCGGTGCCGAGCAGCAGCACCAGGTCCG
Source organism: Kitasatospora sp. NPDC034533 (assembly GCF_055575155.1). NCBI lineage: Bacteria > Bacillati > Actinomycetota > Actinomycetes > Kitasatosporales > Streptomycetaceae > Kitasatospora > Kitasatospora sp. NPDC034533. Next base: position 34,215 of record NZ_JBVITE010000038.1, on the reverse strand, counting down.
CGGAGTGCAGCGCCTCGTGGCAGGCCCCGTAGCCGAGCAGGCCGCTCATCCCGACGTCGTACGGGTTGTCGAACTGGATCCACTCCTTGCCGCGCAGGGAGTGGCCGACCGGGGCGTTCAGGGCCTGCGCGGCCGCCATCACCTCGGTGTGCGCGCCGCGCACCCCGGCCCCGCAGAACAGCACCACCTTGCGGGCCGCGTTGAGCAGCCGGGCCAGCTCCTGGACCTGGGACCAGGGCGGCGCGGCGACGGCCTGCTCGGTGAGGAAGTGGCTGGTGCCGGTGGGCGCGGTGGCGGACAGCGCGGCGACGTCCCCGGGGAAGGCGAGCACCGAGACGCCGTGCGAGCCGAGCGCGTGCTGGATGGCGACCCGCAGCAGCCGGGGCAGCTGGGCGGGGGTGGAGAGCATCTCGCACCAGTTGCTGCAGTCGGTGAACACCCGCTCGGGGTGGGTCTCCTGGAAGAAGCCGGTGCCGATCTGCCCGGACGGGATGTGCGAGGCCAGCGCGAGCACCGGCAGGCCGCTGCGCTGGGCGTCGTACAGGCCCTGGATGAGGTGGGTGTTGCCGGGGCCGCAGGAGCCGGCGCAGACCGCGAGCCGGCCGGAGAGCTCGGCCTCGGCGGCGGCGGCGAAGGCGCCGGCCTCCTCGTTGCGCACGTGCACCCAGCTGATGCCGTCGGCCCGGCGGATCGCGTCCACGACGGGGTTGAGGCTGTCGCCGACGACGCCGTAGACCCGCTCCACCCCGGCTTGCCGGAGCACCTCCACCATCTGTTCGGCCACGCTCGCCACGGCTGCGCTCCTTCGGTCGCCACGGGACACCTGCACCCTCCGCCGTGGCGGGGGCGGGCGCAGCCGGGGTGGGCCGGACGGGTGAGGGCGGCACCGGGACACCGCCCTCACCCGTCCGAGCCCCCGGCCTACTCCGCCGCCAGGTGGTCCTGCTGGCCGAGCTTGCCCGCCACCAGGCCCGCCTGGGGCTGGCGGCGGGCCGGTTCGCGGCCCGGGGGCTGGGAGACCCGCTCCTGGGCCGGCGGGACGGTGGTCGGCAGGGTGACCGGGGAGCCCGCCTTGACCTGCACCGCCTCGCCGTCGTGCCGCAGGTGGAGGATGTCGCCGCGGCGCAGCGTGTAGGTCGTCCCGTCGTGGCTGATCCGCACGCCGAGCAGGTGCCCGCGCACCAGCAGCGAGAAGCTCAGCCGCATCAGCCCGGACGGCAGCCGGGGGCGGAACGAGAGCGAGTCGCTGTGGTCGCGCAGCCCGCCGAAGCCGGCCACCAGCGCGACGCAGGCCCCGGCGAGCGAGGCCATGTGCAGGCCGTCGCGGGTGTTGCCGCCGAGGTCGTGCAGGTCCATCAGGGCAGCTTCGGCGGTGTAGTCGTACGCGAGGTCGAGCTGGCCGACCTCGGCGGCGATGACCGCCTGGGTGCAGGCGGAGAGCGAGGAGTCCCGGACGGTCAGCCGCTCGTAGTAGGCGAAGTTGCGGGCCTTCTGCTCGTCGGTGAAGGCGTCCCCGCGCACCTGCATGGCGAGCACCAGGTCGGCCTGCTTGACCACCTGCTTGCGGTACAGGTCGAAGTACGGGTAGTGGAGCAGCAGCGGGTAGTTCTCGGGCGGGGTGTTCTCGAAGTCCCAGACCTGGTGGTGGGTGAAGTCGTCGGCCTGCGGGTGGACACCGAGCTTCTCGTCGTACGGGATGTACATCGCACTGGCCGCGTCGCGCCAGGCGGCGGTCTCCTCGGTGTCCACCCCGAGCATGGCGGCCTCGTGCGGGTGGCGCACGGCGGCCTCGGCGGCGGCGCGCAGGTTGGCCTGCGCCATCAGGTTGGTGAAGACGTTGTTGTCCGCGATGGCGCTGTACTCGTCCGGGCCGGTGACGCCTTCGATGCGGAACCTCCCCTCCACGTCGTGGTGGCCGAGCGAGCGCCACATCCGGGCGGTCTCGACGAGCAGTTCGAGCCCGTACTCGCGCTCGAACTCCTCGTCCCCGGTGGCCCGGACGTAGCGGGCCACGGCGGCGGCGATGTCGGCGCCGATGTGGAAGGCCGCGGTGCCGGCCGGCCAGTACCCGGAGCACTCCTCGCCGCGGATCGTCCGCCACGGGAACACCGCGCCGGCCAGGCCGAGTTGGACCGCCCGCTCGCGGGCCAGCGGCAGGGTGGTGTGCCGCCAGCGCAGCGCCTGGTTCACGGCGTTGGGCAGGCAGTAGGTGAGCACCGGCAGGACGAAGGTCTCGGTGTCCCAGAAGCTGTGGCCGTCGTAGCCGGGCCCGGTCAGGCCCTTCGCGGGGATGGCCCGCTCCTCGCTGCGGGCGCCGGCCTGGAGGACGTGGAAGACGGCGAACCGGACGGCCTGCTGGAGTTCGACGTCGCCCTCGATCTCGATGTCGCTGGTCTCCCAGAACTCCCTGAGGAATTCGGCCTGTTCGGCGATCAGGCCGTCCCAGCCGGTGTACCGGGCGGCGGTCAGCGCGGCCTCCACCTGGTCCCGGACGGCGGGCAGCGAGCGGGTGCCGGACCAGCCGTAGGCCATGAACTTGGCCAGCCGCAGCCGCTCTCCGGCCTTGAGCACGGTGGTGACGCTGATCCGGCAGTGGTCGGCCTCGGACTCGGCGACGGTGTCGGACTGCTCCGGGCCGTCGATGACGTGGTCCATCCCGGCCGCGACCCGGATGCCGCTGTAGCGGGTGCGGTGCACCAGGACGGCCTTGAGGTCGCTGGCGTGGTGCGCCTCGGGTTGCAGCGGCGCCTCCAGCACGGCGGCGGCCCGCGGGTCCCCCTCCGGGCTTCCGGGCAGCTGCTCGTTGGCCACCAGCTCGGACTGGAGCACGATCCGCACCGGGCCGTCCACCGCCTCGACGCTGTACTCGACGGCGGCGATGGCGCGCTGGGTGAGCGAGACCAGCCGGGAGGAGCGCACCCGGATCGTCCGCCCGGCCGGGGAGGTCCACTCGGCCTCGCGGTGCAGCAGCCCCTCGCGGAAGTCCAACCAGCGCTTGTGGCTGACGAGTTCGCCGTAGCGCAGGTCGAAGGGCTCGTCGTCCACCAGCAGCCGGATGATCTTGCCGTTGGTCACGTTGATGACGCTCTGGCTGGACTCCGGGTAGCCGTAGCCGCCCTCGCCGTACGGCAGCGGGCGCAGTTCGAAGACGCCGTTGAGGTAGGTGCCGGGCAGGCCGTGCGGCTCGCCCTCGTCCAGGTTGGCGCGCAGCCCGATGTGCCCGTTGGAGAGCGCGAAGACGGACTCGGCGCGCGCCAGCGAGGCCAGGTCCAGGCCGTGCTCGGTGATCTGCCAGGGGTCGATCGTGAAGGTGTCCGAGGGACTCATGCGCACCCCTCAATGACTAGCTCGCTCATGCGCCCACCTCAATGACTAGCTCGCTCACGCGCCCTCCTCGCCGCTCGCTCACGCGCCCTCCTCGCCGCTCGCTCACGCCTGTTCCCCCAGCAGCTCGGAGAGGTCCTGGACGACCACCGAGGCACCGTCCCGGCGCAGTTCGGCGGCCTGGCCGACGCGGTCCACCCCGACCACCGCGCCGAAGCCGCCGGCCCGGCCGGAGGCGACCCCGGCGAGCGCGTCCTCGAAGACCGCGGCGTGTGCCGGCTCGACGCCCAGGGCGCGGGCCGCGTACAGGTAGGTGTCGGGGGCCGGCTTGCCGGGCAGACCCTCGGCCTTGGCGACGTTGCCGTCCACGATCACCTCGAAGAGCTCCTCGATGCCGGCCGCCCGCAGCACGTCGCGGCAGTTGGCACTGGAGGAGACCACCGCGCTCGGCAGCCCGGCCGCGCGCAGCCGGTGCACGTAGTCGACCGAGCCCGGGTACGGCTGGACGCCCTGCTCCCGGATCAGCCGTAGCACGGTGTCGTTCTTGGCGCGGCTGATCCCTTGCACCGTACGGGAGTTGGGCGGATCGTCCGGCGTGCCCTCGGGCAGTTCGATGCCCCGGCTGCGCAGGAAGGCGCGGGTGCCGTCCAGGCGCGGGCGGCCGTCCACGTAGGTGTCGTAGTCGGCGACGGCGTCGAAGGGGACGAACTGCCCACCGGTGCGGGCGGCTTCGGCGCGCAGGAAGGCGTCGAAGGTGTCCTTCCAGGCCGCGGCGTGCACCTTCGCGGTCTGGGTGAGCACCCCGTCGAGGTCGAAGAGGAAAGCACGGATGTCGTCCGGTAGCCCCAGCATGGGTGCAGTCTTACCCGGGATCGCGGGGGATACCGCCCATTCCCGGCGGCGCGTCGCGGGAAGGGCGGCTTCCCGATGCCCGCCGTACCGGGGCGGGGGCCGGCCAGGTGCGGCGGCACAGGGCGAGGTGGGGCCGGGCCGGGCGGGGGGCGGCTACGGGGAGTCGGGCATCTGCGCCTCGGGCGACTGGATCACGGCGAAGACCGCGCCCTGCGGGTCGTCGACCACGGCCATCCGGCCGGCCTGCATGTCGAACGGCGGCTGGATCACCGAGCCGCCGGCCTTGACCAGGGCGTCCACGGTGGAGTCGGCGTCGTCGACCAGGAAGTACGTCATCCAGTGCGAGGGGGTGCCGGGCGCCAGGTACTTCGGGATCGCCTGCATGCCGCCCACCGTGCGGTCGCCGACGTTGAGCGAGAAGTAGCCGTCCATGCCCTGGATGGTGGCCGGGCGCAGCCCCAGGGCCGGCTGGTAGAAGCGGCCCGCCGCCTCGGTGTCGGCGGTGTTGAGCTCGTTCCAGACCAGGGCGCCGGGCTCGTTGACCACGCCCGCGCCGATGAAGTCCATCGCCTGCCAGACGCCGAACACCGCGCCGGTCGGGTCGGCGGCGACCAGCATCCGGCCGATCGTGCCGACGTCCATCGGGTCGTACAGGACGGTGCCGCCGGCCTCGGCGATGGACGTCCTGGACGCGTCGGCGTCGTCCGAGGCGAGGTAGGTGGTCCAGGCGACCGGCGGCGTCGGCTGCCCCTCCGGCGCCATCTGCGCCATGATCCCGGCGACCGGCCTGCCGTTGAGCGTGCACACGGCGTAGCCGCCGAACTCGGCCGGGCCGACCTCGCCCTGCCAGCCGAACAGGTCGCGGTAGAAGTCGAGCGCGGCCTGCTGGTCGCTCGCCATCAGGTCGACCCAGCACGGGGTGCCGGGCTTGTACGGATCGGTGACTACGGGCATTGCTGGGCCTCCCGGAGGCGGTGGTGGCCGGCTGTGGTGGTCGGGGCGGTCGGGCCCCCGGATCGGGTCGGGGCCGTCGCACCGGGCGGGCCGTCGGGTCCTCGGACCGGCCGGGCCCTGCGGGGTCCGGCCGGTCCGGGACGACGGCGGTACACCGCCACCATCGGCCCACCGCCGCGATCCCGCCACCGGACGGCGCCCTGGCGGGCGACCGGCGGCCACGGGGGTCACGGGCCGTCGTGGCGGTGCGCGGTGACGAAGTACGGCTGCACCTTGCCGCTCTGGGCGTAGTCCTTGAGCCGGACCAGCAGTTCCGCCCAGGTGCCGGCCACCGCCGGGACGCCGTCCTCGCTGCCCGGCTGCCAGCCGCCGTGCCGGAACAGCAGCCGGGTGCGCTCGGCCGGGGCGGACTGGTCGGGTCCGGCGGGGTGGTCGGGAGCGGCGGCGTGGTCGGGAGCGGCGGGGTGGTCCGGAGCGGCGGGCCGGCCGGGTGGCGCGGGCTGGTCCGCCAGTTCCCAGCTGATCCAGGTGCCCGCCCAGTGCGGCGGGAAGGACCCGGCGTTGGTCCACACCACCCGGTCCCGGTCGGCCCGCTCCACCCGCAGCCGGAACGGCTCCGGGACGTCGGGGAAGTCGAACAGCAGCACGTCGCCGTCCCGGTCCACGGCGGTGGTCCACCAGGCGGTCAGCCCGTCGTGCGTGGTGAGCGCGGCGAGCACCACCTCCCGGGGCGCGGCGATGTCGAGCTGGAGGGCGATCTCGGGCATGGGGTCCGCCTTTCGCGGTGACCGCGGATACGCGCGGTCCCCTCCCGGCCCACCATGGCACGACCCCCGGGCCCGCGCGCCCGGAGGACGCCGGCCCGGGGGTCGTCCCCGCGCTGCCGTGCGGCGACCGAGGTCAGCCGCCGCTGCCGTAGCTGGTGTTCGCGCAGATGTCGTCGTCCGCCGAGCGGGCGTCGTTGGTGATGGTGGTCGGCAGCGGCTGCGGGGGCGCCTGGACCCCGGGGGTGGTCGGCGCTCCGCCGGCGGGCGCGCCGGCGCCCAGCCCCGCCGCGGCCGCGTAGTCCTGGCCGACGATCACCGAGATGCCCCGCGAGCTGCTGGCCTCCAGGCTGGCGCCCGGGAACAGCTCGGCGACCTTCTCGGCGTTCGCCTTCTGCCCGGAGCCGTACTCGATCGTGGTGGTCTTGTACTTGGTGCTCATCGCCTGGCCGGCCGTGTTGGCGGTGAACTTGGCACCCTTCAGCAGTTCGGTCGCCTTGCCCGCCAGGCCGTTGGTGAGCGTTCCGTTGTAGACCGCCACCTTGATCGCGGAGTTGGCGGCGTCCCCGGCCGGGGCGGGCGGGGTGGTGGGCGGCGCGGGCTGCTGCGGGGCCGGGGTGGTGCCGCCGGCCGGAGCGTCCGGCTGCTGGCCGGTGGCGTTCTGGCCGTCGATGGTCTGGTCAGCCTTGAGGGTCTCCCAGAGCTTGTTGGCGTCCGCCTCGACCAGGTCGATGTTCTTGTCCTGGGTCCGGTAACGCCAGGGCGCCGTCACGAACTTGAGGTTGTGCATGTCGATGTTCTTCAGCGACAGGCCGAAGGACAGCAGCTTGTCCGCCGAGTCCAGACCCGGGTCGACGGTCAGCGACTTGGTGGCGGCGTCGGCCAGCGGAAGGAGGGTGGTGGGGCTCATCCCGTCCTTCTTGATCTTGGTGGCGAGCGAGCTGAGGAACGCCTGCTGGCGCATCATCCGGCCGATGTCCGAACCGTCGCCGATGCCGTGCCGCAGCCGGACGTAGTCCAGCGCCTGCTGGCCCTCCACCGTCTGCTTGCCCTGCGGCAGCACGACCGCGCCCTTCTTGGGCAGGTTGGGGTTGATGTCCCCCTCGTAGATCGGCTTCGGCAGGCAGACGTCCACGCCGTTCACGGCCTTGGTCATCGCCGCGAAGCCGTTGAAGTCGACCACCAGGGTGTGGTCGACCCGGATGCCGGTGACCTTCTCCACGGTGTTCTGGGTGCAGGCCGGGTTGCCGTCGTCGCTGCCGCCCATGGAGAAGGCCGCGTTGAACAGGTCGGTGTTCCCGCCCTTGGTCCACTTGCCGTTGGGCAGCTTGCAGGACGGCATCTGGACCATCGCGTTGCGCGGGATCGAGATGCCCACGGCGTGCTTGTGGTCGGCGTACACGTGCAGCAGGATCGTGGTGTCCGAGCGCGCGCCGCCGTCCTCGCCGCCGCCGAGGTCGGAGTTGTTCTTGCCGCGGCTGTCCGAACCGATCAGCAGCACGTTGACCGGCTTGTTGCCGTCCGCGTCGGCCTGCGCCTCCGGCGGGCGGTTGCGCGCTATCGCGTCGCCGTCGAAGGACTTGATGTTGGCGTTCAGCTTGAGGTAGATCGCGCCGCCGACACCGGCCAGGACCACCAGCACGCCCGCCGTCGACCAGGCGACGATCTTCTTCACGTTCTTCTTGGGCTTGGCGCCCTTGCGCGCCGCCGCCCGGCCACCGCCGCCCGCCCCCGCCGCGCCGCCCGCCTCCGCCTTGCCGCCGCCCCGGCCGCCCTTGCCCTGCCCGGCGCGGCGAGCCTCCGCCCGGCCGCCGGACCGCGGGGGCGGCACGGCGCCACCGTCCTTCGCGCCTCCGGTCGTGAGCGCACCGGGCGCGTCCTCGCCCCGAGCCGGGCCCTCGCCCCACTGACCTGACATGCGCGTACCTTTCACCGACGGAAGCGACGCCCCTGACGATCCGGCGCACCGCACACAGGGAGACGGCCCGGGCCGTTCCCAGGTTGCACATACGACCGTCAGCCCTATCGACGATCGCGACTTCCGATCATATTTAGGCCCAACGCGATCACCGACCTCCGGTCCGCAGGCAATCCCACCGATCAACGGATGACACCCCGGCAGAACACCCGAAACCGCCCGATTCCGATGTGACTTACGCCACTCCCCCGCTCCCGCGCCCCCGGAATCCCCACCGACCCGGCTGCCCCGCACCCCGGCCGCCGGCCCGTGCGCACCAGGGGAGTTGTCGACCGGCCGGAGAGCGTCGCACCCGCGCACCGGACGGTGACGGCCCCGGCACTCGACGTCGGGCGGCCGGGCGAAGGGGCCCGGAAGACGACAGCACCCCGGCGTCCACGACGACCGGGGTGCTGCCCGAACCACGGTGGGCCACCAGGGGCTCGAACCCTGAACCTACGGATTAAAAGTCCGCAGCTCTGCCAATTGAGCTAGTGGCCCGCGGCCCTCAAGGCGCCGGGGGTGCCGGGTGGGAGGGCCATGGCGATCCTACCCGGTGGGGCCCAGGGCTCCGCCAGTGGATTGCGTGGCGTGCCGGGGTGTGGAGCGGGCCTTGAGGCGGGGTGTAGTGGGTGGCGCGGACGCGGCGGAGCCAGTCCTCGGCGGGGCGCCGGTCGGGGGCGGCGGGCAGGACTCCGGGGCGGTCGAGGCGGTCGGCGGCGTCGGCGAGCAGGGATTCGGCGAGGGCCGGGCGGTCGGCGAGGCGTTCGCCGAGGTCGCGGACGCGTTCGGGGTCGGGCAGCCGGATCAGGTTGCGGCCGGTCTCGTGCAGGCGGACGGCCTGCTCGACCAGCCGGACCAGGTGCCGGGCGTGTTTGGCGGCCCGTCGGCGGGTGGCCGGGTCGGCGGTGTCGCGGGTGAGCAGCTTGCGGAACTGCCGGTCGGCGTAGCCGAGATGGGCCTTCCGCACGGCGGGCGCGCTGAGGAAGGAGGAGCGCAGGCCGACCAGTTCGTCGCCGAGCGGGGTGCGGACCTCGTACAGGTCGTCCGGCAGCCAGACCAGCTCGGAGGCGGTCGGGTTGCAGTTCAGCGCCAGCCGGCACCACTTGGCGGCCTCGTGCAGGGTGAGGTCGGGCGCCGTGGTGACGTGGGACTCGGCCGGGCGGTCGAGGCCGTGCAACTCCTCGGTGGGGACGGCGAACAGGCCCAGCCGGTCGACGTCCGAACCGGCGTGGGCGAAGCCGTACGCGGTGGAGCCGACGATGCCGGAGAGCAGGACGGTGCCCGAGGGCGGGACGGTGCCGGGGAGCAGGGCGGTGCCCGAGGGCGAGGCGGTGCCGGGGACGGCCTGGTCGGCGGGCACGGGCGGACTCCCCTCGGGAACGTACGGACGGGTACCGCATCCTCGCCCGAGCGGGCCGCGCCGGGCGAGCGAATTCCGGTCCGGGGCCCGACCGGCCGCCGATACTGGGCCCATGGAGCACCACCCCCACCCCGATCCCCCCGTCGACAGGCTGCGCGCCTGGTGGTCGCACCGGCAGTGGCTGGACGGCCCGCGCACCGGCGCCTCCGCCGCCGAGGTGCTGGCCGCCACCGGCTGGGCCCGCTCGGTGGGCGGCGCGGCGCCGTACCTGGGCCTGTTCGCCCGGGCCGGGCTCGGCCGGGCGGCGGTGGACGCGGCGGTGGCCCGGCTGGAGGTGCACGAGCTGCCGGCCGCGCGCGGCTGCACGTACGTGCTGCCGGCCGCCGACTTCGCGCTCGGCCTGGCCGTCGGCGCCGCCGCCCCGGCGGGCGAACTGGCGGCGGCGGACAAGCACCTGGGAGTCGGCCGGGACGAGGTGGAGAAGCTCTGCCTGGCCGTCGAGCGGGTGCTGTCCGAGGACGAGCCGCTGGCGCCGGCCGCGATCCGGGAGGCGGTCGGCGACGCCGTCCGGCCGCTCGGCGAGCCGGGGCGCAAGCGCGGCCTCACCACCACCCTGCCGCTCGCCCTCGGGCTGATGCAGTCGCGCGGCCGGATCCGCCGGGTGCCCGTCAACGGCCGTCTGGACCAACAGCGTTACGGCTACGTCGGCTGGGACCAGCCGGTCGCCGGGGACGCCGTCGACCTCGCCCACCGCTACTTCTCCTGGGCCGGCCCGGCCACCCTCCGGCACTTCCGCTGGTTCTCCGGCTTCACCGCCGCCACCGCCCGCCGCGCCGCCGCCGAGGCCGGGCTGGTGCCGGTCGTGCCCGGCTCGGAGCTGCTGCTGCCGCCCGCACTCGCCGAGGAGTTCGCCGGGTTCGAGGTGCCGGCCGAGCCGCACCACACCCTGCTGGCGGGCATCGACGGCATCCACCTGCTGCACCGCGACCTGCCCCGGCTGCTCGACCCCGCCGACGCCGCCCGCCCGCTGCCCGCCGGCCGGGCAGGGCGCGTCTTCGGCGGCGAGGCCGACCCGCAGACCCACGTGGTGCTGGACCGCGGCCGGATCGTCGGGCTCTGGGAGTACGACACCGAGCGGGCCGAGATCGTCCTGCTGCCCTTCGTCCCGCTCGACGACGCCCTACGGGAGGCGGTGGCCCGCACCGAGGCGTTCGTCCGGGAGGAGCTCGGCGACGCCCGCGGCTTCGGTCTCGACTCGCCGAGGAGCCGCGCGCCGAGGATCGCCGCGCTGCGGGCCGCCGCGGCGGCGGCGAAGGCAGCTGGAAAGGCCTGAGGCGCCGAACGGGCGGTAGCGTACGGCCATGCCAACCACCCCCACCGACGAGGTCCTGATCGTCACCGGCGCCGGGCGCGGCATCGGCGCCGCCACCGCCCTGCTGGCCGCACGCCGCGGCTACCGGGTCTGCGTCAACTACCGCACCGACGAGGCCTCGGCGGCCTCCGTCGTGGACACGATCCGGGCCGAGGGCGGCACCGCCCTGGCGGTCCGCGCCGACGTCACCCGCACCGCCGAGGTGGAGCGGCTGTTCACCACCGTGGACGACGAACTCGGCCCGCTCACCGGGCTGGTGAACAACGCCGGCACGCTGGAGAAGCAGTGCCGGCTGGAGGACATCGACGAGGACCGGCTGAACCGGATCTGGGCCGCCAACATCACCGGCCCGTTCCTCTGCGCGGCCCAGGCCGTCCGCCGGATGTCCACCCGGTACGGCGGGCGCGGCGGCGCCATCGTCAACGTCGGCTCGGCCGCCTCCCGGATCGGTTCGCCGAACGAGTACGTCGACTACGCGGCCGCCAAGGGCGCGGTGGACTCGATGACCCGCGGCCTCGCCCTGGAGGTCGCCGCGGAGGGCATCCGGGTCAACACCGTCCGGCCAGGGCTGATCCACACCGGCATCCACGCGCTCGGCGGCGAGCCCGGCCGGGTCGACCGAGTCGCGCCCAATCTGCCGATGCGCCGCGGCGGGCAGCCGGAGGAGGTCGCCGAGGCGATCCTCTTCCTGCTCTCCCCGGCGGCCTCGTACACCACGGGAGCGTTCCTGGAGGTCTCGGGCGGCCGCTGAACAGCCGGTCGCGCCCCGGAGGGGCCGGTTTCGGACAGCGCCGTCCCGCCACCGAGCCGCCCCCTCCGGTTTCCTTCCGCCGGCCCGCCCCCGCCCGTACGGTGGTCGCCATGACCGATGCCTTCATCGACATCCCCGGGGTGCGCAACTTCCGTGACGCGGGCGGGGTCGGCGCCCTCCGCCGGGGAGTGCTGTACCGCTCCGGGTCGTTCCACACCCTCACCGAGGAGGGCGCCCGGCGGCTCAAGGCCCTCGGCCTGCGGACGGTGTTCGACCTGCGCAGCCCGTTCGAGCTGGACACCTGGCCGGACCAGCGCTTCGACCTCGACCACGAGACCCTCAACCTGCCCACCCTGCCCGACAACCGCGGGGACGGCCGGTACTGGCCCGAGGACCAGGCCGCCCTCTACCCCTTCATGGCCGAGACGGCCGGCCCCTCGATCGCCGCCGTCGTCCGCCGCCTCGCCGCGCCCCGGTCGTCGGCCGCCGTCGTCCACTGCGCCGTCGGCAAGGACCGCACCGGCCTCACCATCGCCGTCCTCCAGTCCCTGCTGGACGCCTCCGAGGCCGAGATCACCGCCGACTTCCTGCTCTCCAACCTCGGCCTCGGCCTCGACAAGGGCCCCGTCCCGTACCTCGACGAGACCGGCGCCGAGCGCCTGTCCCGCCCGGTCGGCGCCGAACTCCTCGCCTCCTCCCTGGCCTGGATCCACGACCACCACGGCACCATCCCCGGCTACCTCCGCCACCACGGCGCCACCGACACCGAACTCGACGCCGTCCGCGCCAACCTCTCGGTGTGAGCCGGGCCCTGTCCGGCCCCGGCTAGGCCTGGCGCTCGAAGCGCCACCACTGGGCCGGGGAGTCGACGTCCTCCCACTGGTGGACGTCGGCCTCCGGGCGCTCGCCCGCCGTCAGGGGCTTGCCGCTGATGAAGCTGCTGACGGTGTAGGTGCCCGGGGCGTCGACGTGGGCCTCCAGCAGCCACTCCTGGGCGCCGAAGGCGTTCGCGGACCACTGCTGGATCCGGACGCCGTCCTCCGTCGAGGCGCCGGTGACGTCCAGGCGCTTGCCGCTGCCGGCGTTCTCGATGAAGAACAGCGCGCCGCCGGGGTGGACGGCGGTGAGGCGCCAGAGCTGGGCGTCGGTGCCGTCGTCCGCGCCGAGGACGATCCGGGCGCCGCCGCGCCGGGATCCGTCGGCGACCCGCAGCAGCAGGCCGCTGCCGACGTTGCGGATGAGGTAGCTGCCGTCGGTGATCTCGGGGTCCGTCGTGCTGTCGGTCACGGTCGCAGTCTGCCACCGGGCACCGACAGGCCCGTACGGCGGGCGGCCGGGCCGGGGCGTCTCCGGTGAACGGGTCCGCGGCGCTTCCGGCGGCCGGGCTTGAGGCGTTTCCGGTGAACGGACCGGGGCGTTTCCGGTGAACGGACCCGGCCCCCTATGCTGCGGCGAATGTCCACCGAGCAGATACCGCCACACCGTCAACAGCCCACGTTCACCGATGCCGTGGCCGCCCTGGAGGCCGTGGTCGCGGCCGGGGACGACGAGGGGTTCGGCCCCGCCCTCGGCCTGGTCGGCGGGCTGTTCGGCGCGGCCGATCCGGCGGAGCGGGTGACGGCCGGCCCCCGGCTGGCCGCGCTGCTGCCGGACGCCCCGCCGTTCCCCCGCGCCCACCTGGCCATGGTGGTGGGCGCCTGCGTCGAGCACGGCGCCGACCCGGTCGCCTGCTCCGGCCCGGTGCTGGCCGGCCTGCGCGGGGCGCTGACCGGCGCTCAGCTGCTGGTGCGGCGCTGGGTCGCCACCGGCGGCGGCCCGCTGCCCAGCGCGGAGGACGACGATCCGGCCGAGGCGCACGAGCGGATAGCCGACCCGGCGCACCTGGACGACTGGCACGCCCACCTGGCCGTGGTCGCCTGGTGGACGCTGCACCTGTGGCAGCAGGCGGCCTGGGCGGTGTACGCCCACGCCGAGGCCCGGGCCGAGGCCCGCGCCTCGGGGGTGACCGAGGTGATCCTGGAGCTGTTCGAGCGCTACCAGGGCGAGCAGCACGACTTCAAGGGCCTCGTCCACCTGGCGCTGGTGCTGGACGACGAACCGCTGTTGGTGCTCGACCGCCCCACCGGCACCGGCTACCTGCTGCGGATGTCCGGCCTGAGCGACACCTTCCAGCTGCACACCCTGCTCGCCGACGTGCTGATCGGCGGCGGTCACCTGCCCGGCACCCCGCAGGACCCGGAGGTGGTGGCGCTGGCCCGCACGGCGTTCCTGGACGGCCGCCGGGTGGTCGCCACCGGCGCCTTCAACCTGGTCGCGCCGGACGGCTCCTGGATCTGGAACGAGGGGACGCCGAGCGACATCCCGGTGGTGGACGGCGTGCGCACCCTGGTGCTGGAGCCGCTGCCGTACGAGCGCAGCTGGTCGGCCGGGCGGTTCATCCAGGAGGTCCCGGGCGACCTCTGGCTGGAGCGGGTGCTCGATCCGGCGGAGGCCGCCCGCAGGCTGGCCGCCACGACGCCGGGGCAGTCGCCCGCCGAGGCGTTCCGGTAGGAGGCCCCGGCGGCGCCGTCCGTTCACCGGGTTATGGTCGGAAAACCGTGGTCGGAGAACCGGCACAGCCCCTACGAGTGGAGTCGACGATGGCGAAGGTCCCGAACGTGCTCACGGCCGCCGCGCCCGCCGCGCTGACCGCGGCGAGCGGTCTGGTCGGCGGTTACGGCGTCGCCCGATGGAGCGGCCGGCGCGAACTGGGCGGCGCGGTGCTGGCGGTGGCCGGCGCCGGGGCGGCCGCGCAGTGGCGCCGGACCGGGGGCACCGGCACCGCGGCGGCGCTGACCGGCCTGTACCTGGCGGCCTTCGGCGGCTCCCACCCGCTGGCGAAGAAGATCGGCGCCTGGCCGTCCGTCTTCGCCGTGACCGGCGTGGTCGCGGCGGCGTCCACGGCCGCCACGGCGCTCTGCGCCCGGAAGAAGTAGCCGCCGGCCGGTGGCCGCCGACTGCCGGCCGGAAGGTACCGGGTACCGCTACCGGCTACCGGCCGGGCTCCGGCTACCGGGCCACCGGGCCACCGGGCCACCGGGCCACCGGGCCACCGGGCCACCGGCCGGATGCTTCCGGCTACCGGTCCGCCTCGCCGAACCGGGCCTCGAAGGCGGCCCGGTTCGCCGAGACCGGCGAGCGGTCCCACACCGCGAACACCACCCGCTCGAAGGCCGCCCCGTACCGGTCCAGCGCCCCCTCGAAGGCCTCGGCGACCTGCGCCGGGTCGTTGCGGAACACCCCGCAGCCCCAGGCGCCGAGCACCAGGGTCCGCACCTCGTGCCGGGCAGCCGCCGCGAGCACCCGCACGGCCCGCTCGGCGAGCACGCCACGGACGTCCGTCCCGGCCGAACGCCGCTCCAGCTCACCGGCGTTGGGCGCGGGCGAGGTCAGGAAGGTGACGGGGTACGGCCGCGCCAGCAGCTCGCCGCGCCCGTCGCGGATCACCGGCACCGCCGGTGAGACGATCACCCGGTGGCTGTACCTGAGGTCATCGGAGGCCCGGTGCGCCGCGTAGTAGTCCGGCGCCTCCAGCAGGCAGCTGTACAGCAGCGCGCTGCGGCACAGGTCCTCCTCCTGGGCGCGGGCGCCGCGCAGGTAGCCGCCGCCGGGGTTGCGCGCCGAGGCGAAGTTGAGCACCCCGACCGGGCCCGCCCCGGCGTCGGCCAGCCGGCCGGCGGCCTGGACGCTCCCCTCGGCCGTCACCTCGATCCGGCCGCCCCGCGGCCCCGGACCACGGTCCCCCTCGGCCAGCAGCGCGTCCAGGTCCTTCGGCGCGTACGACACCGTGCCGGCCTTCGCCGCCGCCAACTCCTCCCCCAGCCGCACGAGTTCGCCCCCGGCCGTCCGGTAGCTCCCCCGCTCGGCGATCTCCTCGTTCACCCGTGCCACATCGTGCAGTCTGCTGCTCATGGCCGTGACGCTACGGGACTACCGCCGCCGCATGCCACAGGTTATTCTCACCCCCAGAACAACACCTCGGGGGGACACGGCGAGGTGTGGGGGGAACGCGAAGGGCCCGCTCCGGGGTACGGAGCGGGCCCTTCGTGGGTTCAGCCGGGTGGAGTCCAGCCGGATGGCTTCAGCCGGATCGGCTCAGCCGGATGGCTTCGGCCGGAGCGGCGTCAGTTCTTCCAGCGCGGCTTGCGGTCGTCGCGGTCGAAACCGCCCGAGCGGCGGTCGTCGCGGTCACGGCCACCGCCGAAGCCCCCACGGTCGCGGTTGAAGCCACCGCGGTCGGACTGCGGACGGCCGCCGGAGCGGTGGTCGTCGCGGCGCGAGAACGGACGGCTGCTGCCGCCGCGCTCGTCGCGGTCACGGCCGAAGGACGGGCGGTCGCCGAAGGAGCGGGCCGGACGGTCGCCGAAGGAGCGGCCGCCGCGGTCGTCGCGGTCGCGGTTGAAGCCACCACGGTCACGGTCGCCACCGAAGGAACGGCCACCACGGTCGTCACGGTCACGGCCACCGCCGAAACCGCCACGGTCACGGTTGAAGCCACCACGGTCACGGTCGCCACCGAAGGAACGGCCACCACGGTCATCGCGGTCACGGCCACCGCCGAAACCGCCACGGTCACGGTTGAAGCCACCACGGTCACGGTCGCCACCGAAGGAACGGCCACCACGGTCGTCACGGTCACGGCCACCGCCGAAACCACCCGAACGACGGTCGTCGCGGTCACGGTCCCGGCCGAAGCCGCCCGAACGGCGGTCGTCGCGGTCACGGTCCCGGTCGCGGTCACGGTCACGGTCACGGCCGAAGGCCGGACGCTCGCCGCGCACCTCGCGGTACGACGGAGCACGCTCCTCGCCCTGCGGCGCGGTGGCCGGGGCCTCTGCGGCCGGGGCGGCCTCGGTCGCGGCCGGCTCGCCGGACTCGGCCTCGGCGGCCGGCGCCTCGTCCTCGATGCCCAGCTCGGCCCGCTCGCGCGCCGCGCGGGCGGCCAGGCGGTCGGCCTCCTCGCGCAGCTCGGCGGCGCGGCGCTGCGCGCGCTCCAGCTGGCGGGTCATGTCGGCGATCTCGCGCTCGGCGGCACCGGCGATGTTGGCGGCGCTCTCGGCCTGGACCTCGGTCAGCGAACGGGCGCCGGTGATCTTGGCGACCTCCGCGTCGAAGGCGTGGTCCAGGATGTGGCGCGAGGCGTCCACGCCCGCGTCCTCCATCAGGCGGAAGACGCCACGGCGCTGGTGCGGCAGCACCAGGGTGACGACGGCGCCCGAGCGGCCGGCGCGCGCGGTGCGGCCGGAGCGGTGCAGGTAGTCCTTGTGGTCGCCGGCCGGGTCCACGTTGAGGACCAGATCGATGCCGTCGACGTGGATGCCGCGGGCGGCGACGTCGGTGGCGACGACGACGTTGGTGTAGCCGTCCTTGAAGTCGCCGAGGACGCGGGTGCGGGCGCCCTGGGTCATGCCGCCGTGCAGCGCGTCGGCCTTCACGCCGGCCTCGATGAGCTGCTCGGCGACGCGGTCGGCGCCCATCTGGGTGCGGACGAAGATGATCGTGCGGCCCTTGCGGGCGGCGATCGCGTTGGTGATCGGCGCCTTGTCCTTGGGCTTCACCACGAGGATGTGGTGGGTCATGGTGGTGACCGCGCCGGCCGACGGGTCGACCTCGTGGGTGACGGGGTTCTTCAGGTAGCGCTTGACCAGGGTGTCGATCTCGTTCTCCAGGGTGGCGGAGAACAGCAGGCGCTGGCCGCCGGCCGGCACCTGGTCGAGGATCTCGGTGACCTCGGGCAGGAAGCCCATGTCGGCCATCTGGTCGGCCTCGTCGAGCACGACGGTCTTGACGTCGTCCAGCTTGGCGGAGCCGCGGTTGAGCAGGTCGCGCAGGCGGCCGGGGGTGGCGACCAGGATGTCGACGCCGCGCTCCAGCGCGTAGATCTGGTTCGACATCGAGGTGCCGCCGCAGACGACCTTGAGGCGCAGGCCGAGCACCGAGCCGAACGGCTCCAGGGCGTCGGCGACCTGCATGGCCAGCTCGCGGGTCGGGACGAGGATCAGGCCGCGCGGGTGCTTGGGCTTGGTGCGCTCGCCGTCTGCGAGGCGGGTGAGCAGCGGCAGGCCGAAGCTCAGGGTCTTGCCGGAGCCGGTGCGGCCACGGCCCAGGACGTCCTTGCCGGCCAGCGCGTCCGGGATGGTCGCGGCCTGGATCGGGAACGGGGTGGTGACGCCGCGCTTGGCGAGGGCGCGCACCACGTCGTCGTGCAGGCCCAGGTCACCGAAGGTGATGGTCGGCTCGGCGGCCGCCTCGTCGGTGGCCTCCGCGGCCTCGGCGATCACCTCGTCGGTGGCGGTGTCGGGGGTGTCGTTGGTGTCGGTGACATCGGCGGCGGCCTCGTTCGCGGGCATGGCGAAGCGGGCGTCGTCAACGAGAGACATGCAAAACCTTCCGGAAGTGGCACGCGCCAAAGTCCGGGGTTCTGTTTCACAACCGCCTCTATGCGGTCAGCCACGGATCGCCGGAACGCGCCAAGGGCGCCGATGAAAGCAGGGCGCCAGTCAAATGGATCAAACGAACGATCTACCACCATAGAGGAGCCTCGGGATCGGAGGCAAACCCCCTGCTCAAGTCGTTAGTGCGGGGCGACTCTCGGGCTCGGCGCCGAGGAACCGGAGCTTCCGGAGGACGGGTCCGGGGCCGGCGGGACGGTCGCGGCGGGCGAGCTGTGCTCGGGCGCGGGCGTGCTCGACGGGTGGTTGCTGGGGGTAGCCGAGGGCGTGCCGGCCGAGCCGCCGCCGGAGCGGCCCTCCCCGGTGCCGCCCGCCCCGCCGGTGCCGCCGGAGCCCCCGGACATGGGTCCGCCGGGGTGGGGCACCGAGCTGGTGTTCGAACCGCCGGCCGTACCGCCGCCAGGCCCGCCGTCGGGAGCGCCCGCTCCCGGTACCGGCACCACCCCGGCCACCGAACCGTTCGCCCCGGACACCGCGTCGCCGGTCACGGTGGTGGTGGACCCGCCCGACCCGCCCTCGCCCTGGAGGCCGCCCGTCCGCTCCGGGTGCCCGGAGGTCCCGCCCGGGTGCCCGGCCCCCGGCGAGGCCGAGGGCCCGCCCGTCGCCCCGGGCTTGGCCGCCGGTCCGGCCTGCCCGACCGGCGCCACCCCGTGCTTGTCCTCGGCGGCCGGACCGACCGACATGCAGCCCGTCAGCCCGAGCCCGGCCATCGTCAGCAGCGCCGCCGCCCGTACCGCGCGCGAGCGCGGGGACGCCGCCGCCCGCCCCCGGGCCGTACCGGCCGCGGCCATCCGCGCCCGCACCGTCCGTACCGCCCGCACCGCTCGTGCCGCCCGTGCCGCCCGTACCGAAGCCACTGAGGTCCCTCTCTACCGCCCCACCCGGGCCGCCCACTCGCGCGCGGCCGCTTTCGGTGCCCAACGCGCGCCCGGCCCGGCGGGACACGGGCAGCGGGAAAGCTCGCCCGGCGGGGCCGGTCCCCGCGCGCCGCCACCCGGCCGGGAGCGCCGCCGCTCGGCCCCGGGCGCCGCCGCTCGACCCGGGGGCACGGCGGCTTGGCTCCGGAGCACGGCGGCTTGGTCCGGCACGGCGGCTTGGCTCCGGAGCACGGCGGCTTGGCCCCGGAGCACGGCGGCTTGGCTCCGGAAGGCCGTGGCTCAGCCCCAGAGCGCCGTGGCCAGCTCCGCTCCGGCGTACACCGCGGCCAGCCCGGCCGCCACGCTGCCGGCCACGTTGGCCAGCGCGTACCGCCCGGCGCCGGTCTCGGCCAGCCGCAGGGTCTCGTACGAGAAGGTCGAGTACGTGGTCAGCGCGCCGCACAGCCCCGTCCCCAGCAGCAGTTGGAGGCGCGAGGAGGCCGCGCCCGCCGCCACCGCGCCGGTCACCAGACCGAGGATCAGGCAGCCGGCCACGTTCACCGT
Source organism: Kitasatospora sp. NPDC034533 (assembly GCF_055575155.1). Classification (NCBI taxonomy): domain Bacteria; kingdom Bacillati; phylum Actinomycetota; class Actinomycetes; order Kitasatosporales; family Streptomycetaceae; genus Kitasatospora; species Kitasatospora sp. NPDC034533. The sequence continues at coordinate 14,966 of NZ_JBVITE010000038.1, read as the reverse complement.
GAACGTCCCCCACGGGAACACCGAGTCGTGCCGGGACTGCACCGCCCGGTCGGTCAGGTACCGCAGCGGCGCGCCGACCATCGCGCCCACCACGACCAGCAGCCAGTTCACCCGGCGGCCTCCGGTCCGCCCCGCTCCGGACCATCCCGCCCCGGGTCCTCCTGCCCCGGGTCGTCCTGCCCTTGGTCGCTCTGCCCCGGGTCGCTCCGCCCCGGGCCGCCCCGCTCCGGACCACGGCCCGCGTAGGTCACCACCTCGCAGCGGTCCAGCAGCACCAGCCCCTCCGCCACCAGCCCGTCCAGCTGCGGCAGGAACGCCCGCACCCGCTCCTCCTCGTCCACGATCACCACTGCCACCGGCAGGTCCTCGCTCAGCGACAGCAGCCGGGTGGTGTGCACCAGCCACGAGGCCCCGAAGCCCTCGATCCCCCGGAACACGCTCGCCCCGGCCAGACCGGCCGCCCGCGCCCGGTGCACGATCTCGCTGTACAGCGGGCGGTGGTGCCACCGGTCGCTCTCCCCGATCAGCACGGTCAGCCGCAGCGCGGGCCCGCTCAGCCGGCTCATCGCACGCCCCCGCCTCTTCCGGTCGCGCCCCGTCCGCTCGCGCTCCGTCCGGCCAGGCCCCGCTCGGCCCCGCGGCGGACCGCCCGGTGGATCAGACGCCTGGTCAACCCGGCCGCCGCCCACACCGCGAACAGCGCTCCCAGCAGCGTCAGCCCGAGGTACCCCAGGGCGGGCCCGAGCCGGCCGGCCTCCAGCAGGCGCCGGATGTCCACCGCGTACGTCGAGAAGGTGGTGAACCCGCCCAGCACACCGGTGCCGAAGAACGGCCGCACCAGCGGATGCGCCTGACGGCCCTCGGTGAGCACCACCAGGAACACCCCGATCACCGCGCAGCCGACCACGTTGACCAGCAGCGTCGTCCACGGGAAGGCCGTCGGGGCGGTCCGGAGGCCGAGCCCGGCGGCGTACCGGGCGGCCGCCCCGACCGCCCCGCCCACCGCGACCACGGCCACCGCCGGCCCCTGCCCGCGCAGCCCCGGCGGACGGCCCTCGCGGCGGCTTCGACGGCCCTCGCGACGGCCCTGACGGCTGCCTTCGCGACCGCCGCCCGGCGCCGCGGCCACCTGCCGCGTCCGGGCCGGGCCGTCCGCGGTGTCTCCCAACGCGCCTTCCGAAGCCGTCACAGCCCCATCAAACACCGGCCTCCGCCACCTGGCACACCGTCATCCGACACCGGACAATGATCCGGTGGAGATGACCCGGGAAGAGTTCGAGACGCTGGTCAGCGACGCCCTCGACCAGATCCCCCCGCAGCTCGCGGCCATGATGGACAACGTCGCGATCTTCGTCGAGGACGAGCCCGACCCGAGCGACCCCGAACTGCTCGGCCTCTACGAGGGCACCCCGCTCACCGAGCGCGGCGAGTGGTACGCCGGCGTCCTGCCCGACCGCATCCTGATCTACCGCGGCCCCACCCTGCGCCACTGCGACACCCGCGAACAGGTGGTCGAGGAGGTCCGCACCACCGTCATCCACGAGGTCGCCCACCACTTCGGCTTCGACGACCACGAGCTGGACGAGCTGGGCTGGTCCTGACCCCCGCGACCGCCCCCGCCCCCACCCGGCCGAAACCCGTTTTGGCGATCCGCCCCGCATCCCATATGCTTCTCGACGTCCCCGAACGCCGGATACGGCAAAGGACAGGCCGCAAGCCCTCATCGTCTAGTGGCCCAGGACGCCGCCCTTTCAAGGCGGTAGCACGGGTTCGAATCCCGTTGGGGGCACGCAGTACCGTAGTAAAGTGCAGTGCCGCAAGACCTAAGTGGGCGACCACTACAAGGTCCCGTGGAGCAGTTGGTTAGCTCGCCACCCTGTCAAGGTGGAGGTCGCGGGTTCAAGTCCCGTCGGGATCGCTCGTCTCGCAAGAGACGGTGCAGTACGGCCAGGTAGCTCAGTTGGTACGAGCGTCCGCCTGAAAAGCGGAAGGTCGCCGGTTCGACCCCGGCCCTGGCCACATAGCCTGACCAGGCACGATGCCCCTGAAGCGAATCGCTTCGGGGGCATTTTCGTGCCGATTGACGCCAACGCTGACGCCAACGGCCCCGAATGGCCCTGGCTCTGGGCAGCCACGATGGCTGTTCCCGGCAATGGGAGCACATGACGTCGATCACAGGACGCTGCCCCGCAGGGATGGCCGGCGTCCGCAGAATCCCGTTGATCCCCTCCAGCCGAGACTGACACGATCGTCCGGTGGTGACTCCGGAGGACGTCGTCGGTCGGCAAGTGCAAGGCGTGACGTGCTCGTGGTTCCACGACCGCGACGGCGGTGGCGAGCCCGAGCTGTTGCACATGTGGCTGCATGTGGAGGACCTCGGCCCGGTCCGGTTCCACACGCTGGACCACATACTTGATCTTCGGATCGATGAGCCCCACGACTGCTACGACATGGACATGCTTGGGCATGTCACGGTCAGCGCCGCACCGGATGAGTTCCCTCTCGCACCGTTCGCAGGCAGCGAGGTCGTCTCCATCCAGCACATCCGACAGCGGTCCATCGACAGCCGCGTCGGCTTCAAGGTGACATTCCAGGTTGGAAGTGTTCGGATCCTCGCTCTGGCTGATGATCTGGTCGTCACGGCAGCCAGGCTGCCGGGGGGCTGGGAAGACGACCTGGTTCTTGATCCACCGGACACCGACCCGGCGTCCGAGGCTATGCTCCGCATCCTTGCGGAGCAGACTCAGGTCTGCAGGGCGGCACGGGAGGCAGTACTTACAGGCGGTGCCTGCAGGATCGGGGACGGAGTGGTCCCCGCGGAGGTGCTGGCCGGTACTTACGCTGTCCGGCTCGAACACACCAGGGCCGCGAACATCGAGACTATCGGGCTGCCCGAGACCGTGGCGGCCCTGAGGGAGCACGGCGCTCAGCCGGTCCAGCTGGGGTCCATCGACAGTCCGGACGACTCATGGCACTTCGCGGTCTTCCTCGCCGCTGACGGTTCGCTGGCGGCCTGCACGGGCGTTCGAAAGATCAGTCCCGAAACAACCGGGGATCACGGGGAGACTCGATCATGACGGGCAATGCACGAGGGGCGGAGATCGCCGGCTCAGGAGTGGACTGGTCGGGAGTTCGTGAGCAGGTTCTGGCCCTGCGGGACGCCCCGTTCGCGGGTGAGGTCTTCGGGGCTCGTTGGCAGGGTTTCGGGCATGACTTCCTGGTGGAGCCGCCCCTCAGCAAGACCGAGCTGGCGGAAGCCGAGGAAGAACTCGGCGTGTCCCTTCCGCCGGACCACCACCGCACCTTCCTCCTCGAAGTGGGCGCGGGCGGAGTTCCACGACTGACCGCCACGTACCGCCCGATCTGGCACGCCTGTGGCACGCCTGTCAATCCGCCAGGAGATCGCGCCGGTCAGTACCAGCGTCGATAGCGATTACTTGAAACGACCGACTTATCCGACTTTTTGAGGTTGCACCTGCCGCATAGTAGCTGCAGATTCGTCAGGTCGTTGAGTCCGCCTTTCGCCAGGGGGACCATGTGGTCATAGTTCGCGTCTGGAAACGTGTCAACAAGACCTGACAAATCCGTTCGACACGATGCGCAGCGCCCTCGCTCGCGATAGAATACCGCCCTCTTAGCCCACACTGGAGGACGCACCCGCTTAAGTTCGCCAGTGCCAGAGAACAGTCGAGCTGCTTCCTCATCCTCCTCCGCCAGGTACCTCGGATCTACATCTTGCAGGCGCCCGGCAAGATGCCTGTTGAGTCCCTCTAGGGCTCGACGGTTGAGGAACATAACAAAGAAGACCTCCTCAGCAATCCTCATGAGCAGATCTTCATATACCTGAGTCAGCATCAGGTCTTGGTGGTGCTCATAGCATGCGTCTTCCACCCACGTAGGCGTGCGCTGCCGGAGGATCCCGTCCTCCCCTCGGATAAGTTCACGTTCCTCCGGGATGAAGAATTCCGGCTCCTCGACCAGGCCATACAAATTAAGGGCCAAATCGACAGGAAGAATCCACTGGGGATGCACAGGATCGGGCCCCCATGGGACACACACCGGCCCGCTGGTGTCTTCCGCGAAAATATCGTCAGCAATATACCTGATGATCCGATGAAGGGCCGTATCCTTCTGCCAACTGGGGGCGAAAGCAAGAATGCCATCCTCAAGGAACAGCACCTCCAGCTCCCGCAAGTAATTGACCGGATTCAGGCAAATATCCTCGACTCGCGTCGCAATCCTGTACGTACGAAAGTACTCGTGCTCGATCCATTGGCTCTTCCCTGGCACGATTCCCCTCCACCGAGATCAACCTGGTGTCCAGACTATCGAGATTCATGCCCCGGTGCGGATGCTTCGGGATCAGCGAGGGCAGCGGAGCGGTTTTGGCCGGCATTCTGTCCGGTCTGGGATCGAGCATGATCGGGGGGCCGTAAGCTGCTGTGACTCGAGCAGTCCTATCTCGCGGCGTACCGCGCCCGGGACAACGAGTGGGAGAAACGCAACGACGAGATGACCGCTGGGGCCGTATGTGTCAGCCACGAGGGACGCGGCTACTACACATGGCCCGTCGTGACCGGGCCCGAACGTGGCACCCTCTGGAAGGACCTACAGACTTGCGACGGCCCCGCGAGCCGGTCGCTACCAACTGGCCACCGTGTCAGCTTCGGCGGGTGGTACCCGGACTGGCTGGCCAGGGCGACCGGCCAAGCTAACGGTCAGTGAGCCCCAACCACATACGACACTTGTGCCCGGCAGGACCCCGAGGGTTGGGTCCTGCCGGGCACAAGTGGACCTAATGAGCCAGAGCGCGAGGCTAGGAGAGCGCCTCCCCGAGGCGGCTCAGGGCCTTGAGGCGCTCGGCGAGGGAGGCGTGCGCGTAGACCTTCATGGTCACGCCGACGTCACTGTGGCCGGCGATCTCCCGGACGATGTGCGGGGGGACGCCGAGGTCGAGCAGCAGGGTGATGCAGGTGTGGCGAAGGTCGTGGAAGCGGAGGTCGTCCAGGCCGAGGCGCCCGCGGACCGCGTGCCAGCTGCGGCGCAGGTTGTCCGGCTCGTACGGGGTACCGATCCGGGACGGGAAGACGAGGTCGTTCTCCTGCCAGTCCATGCCGGCGGCGGCCCGCTCGACGGCCTGACGCTCCCGGTGGTCCGCCAGAGCGGCGAGGACCGGCGCGGGCAGCGGCAGGGTGCGCTCGGAGGACAGCGTCTTGGGCAGGACGAGCCGCAGCTCACCGTCGACCCGCTGGAGGTTGGTGCTCACCGTGAGGGTGCCGCGCTCCAGGTCGACGGAGCTCCAGCGAAGGCCGAGCAGCTCGCCCCGGCGCATGCCGAGCATCAGCGCGAGCACGTACAGGGTGTGCAGGCGGTGGCCGCTCAGCTCCTTGAGCACGAGCTTGGCCTGAGCGGTGGTCAGGCCCTTGCCGATCCGATAGTCGGGCGCGGGGACCTTCACGAGCTTGGCCACGTTCTTGTGGATCAGCTCCTCTCGGACGGCGTGCTCCAGCGCGTTGCGGAGCACGGCGTGCACGGACTGGATCATCCGCGCGGACAGCAGCCGCTTGCAGCACTCGCCTGCGGCACAGCAGATCGGCTTGGGCCGCTGCGCGTCCCAGCCGCCCTTGCAGCACTGGCACTCGGCCCTCACCCGGTTCAGCCAGACGCGGACCTCCTGGGCCCGCAGGTCGCGCAGCCGCTTGGTGCCGAGGCCGGGTATGAGGTGGACGCGAACCACGCTCTCGTAGCCCTGGTAGGTCTTGGGCCGGCGGTTGGGCAGGACCTCCTCGGCGAGCCAGTAGTTGAGGTACTGGGCGACGTTGGAGTCGGTGTCGGGCAGCGGGATGCCGTTGATGGCGTCGGCCTGCAGCTCGACGAGGGCGTTGTGGACCTCGTCCCAGGTCTTGCCGTAGATGGAGACCCGCTTGCGAAGGCCGGAGGTGGTGATCACGTACGCGCGGCCGTGGTAGCGGCCGTCCTTGCGCAGGGTGATGCTGCCCGAGCCGTTGGGGTTGCGCTTGGCCATCAGGCCGCCACCTCCGCGAGCTCGGCGACGAACGTACGCACGGCGGCGGCCGGGACGCGGCGGGAGCGGCCGATGGTCACCGAGGGCAGACGGCGGGTGCGGATGAGGTCGTAGACGGTGGAGCGGCCGAGCTGGAGCTGGGCCATGACGTCCGGGATGGTCAGCAGGAGCTGCTCGTGCGGGGCCATGGCGTCGGCCGCGCCCGCCGGAGCGGCGGCAGGTACCGAGACGAGGACCGGACCGCCGAGCGAGCCGGCGGCTTCGGCGGAGGTGAGCGACGGCGGCGCCGGGACCTTCGGCGAAGCAACGATCGAGAGTGCCATGCTAGGGACAGGACCCTTCAGTTGGCGGGCGCGCGAGCGCCCAGGTGCGGAGGGATCTGGCCCGGCAGGGGCGAAGGTTTGGCGACTGGACGCCTCTGCCGGGAACAGGAGAGAAGTCCCGACCGGCCCCGGTGCGGGGCGGCGGGTGACTGGGAAGAAGCTGTCGGCCTGAAGGCAGGACCGGGACGTGGTCACCGGCGACAGCGTTGATGGACCGTCAGATCGGTCTGTGGGCCGCGATGGCGGCAAGCATGGCAGGTACGGCGAGACGGCCGAGGATGACCTCGGCCTGCGCCGGGCCAGTGGCAGTCTGGCCGACGGCATGGCGACGCGTGGACAGCACGCGGTTCCTTCCCCGGTGGTTGGTGGGCGGCAACCCGGCACCGTGGTTGATCGTCGTGGATGGGCGTTTCACGCGGTTGGTAGCCGCAGTGGGGTGTGACAGTAGCTCTGGATTCCGGCCGCACCAAATGGCAGGGCAACGGCCGGGGAGTGCTCGGGCGGTCGGCCCGGAACGGGCTCGTTACTGGGCGGTCTCCGAGGACTCCAGGTAGGCGAATTCATCAGGCAGCGCGGGGGGCACGACCTCCAGTTCGCGCATGCGAGCACGCCAGTTGCGGAGCGACTGGATGTCTCGCGCGTGAATCCTGTCGAGCTCGGCGACCATGTCGAGGAACTTCGCCCGGTGCTCGGGATCTCTGGCCAGGGCCGCCTCGCGGCGCTTCTCCTCGCCCAGCTCGCGGCTGAGCATCGCGACCGAGACGAGGATGCCGTGTTCGCGGAACATGTTGAGCACGGTCTGCGTGGGCGCCTTCATCGCCTCCTCCCGCGACTCACCAGTCACCCAGGCCACCGCGTCCCACATCGACACTTCCCGCCCCGGCAGCACCTCGATGGTGGGCGCGGTGCCGAGGGGGAAGAGCATGGTGATCGGGGGCACGCCGAGGACCTCCGCAAGGACGAGGAGCTCGGCCACATCGACACTCGCCCGCCGGCCGCTCTCGAGGTTGGCGATCACAGTGCGCGGGATCGGGTACCCGAGCGCGGCGCAAGCGTCGGTGACGTCCTGGGCGCTCAGGCCGAGCTCCTTGCGCCGAGCTCGAAGAGCATCGGCGACGCGGGCTGTCACCTTGGACGGCCAGTCGATCTGTGTCATGGATGCAAAATTAGCTCCGATTGTGTGTCGCCGCAAGTCCGTGGTAGGGATTGGGGCATCGACTTCCCGACCTGCCGGACGAGGTGAGCCCATGACTACACAGGAAGACCGGCCTGCTGTGTTGCAAGCCGAAGCCGAGTTCCCCAGACCTTCGCGCGGTGGCGCCTTCCGTCGCGCCGGCGCGTAGCCGAGCGGGCTCGCGCCCAAGCGCTGCCGGGAGACCGTGTCGAGCAGCCTCGCGACACCGGGCGGACCGCCCTGTCTGCCGTGAGCGGATGGGGCCACTTCGCGTTGGATCTTCGAGGGGGCTCGACATAGTGTCGAGCTCGCGCCGCCAAGCGGAAGGTCGCTTCAACATCCTCTGCACGGCTGGCAGTTGACCAGATCTGCTGCGGCCTCACCGAAGAGGCCACCCACCTACACCGAGGCCCTCGGTGCTACCAACACCGAGGGCCTCCACGGATCCCCTAACCGCCCATCCACGACGATCGACCGCGGTGACCGGATTGCCGTCCGAAATGTCACCGGGGAAGGAATCTCCGTGCCCCAGCGTACGACGCCGCGTGCCGCCAGCGCACGCCTTGTCTCGCACGCCTCCTCCTCGAAGGCGGGGTGGTAGGCCATGGCGCGCATCCGCACCATCAAGCCCGAGTACCCCGTCTCGGAGGACCTCGCCTCGGTCTCCCTGACCGCCGAGCGCACGTTCGTCTGCCTGCTCACCCAGGCCGACGACGAGGGACGCCAGCGCGACAACGCGGCCGTCCTCAACGGCGCCCTGTGGTCGCTGCGGCCCGAGCACACCGCGCTCGACACCGAGGACGAGCTTCGCCAGCTGGCCGAGACCGGCCTGATCTGCCGGTACACCGGCTGCGACGGCCGCCAGTACCTCCACGTCACCAAGTGGCACGAGCACCAGAAGATCTCCCACCCCACCCCCTCGCGCCTGCCCGCCTGCCCCGTCCACGAGCCCGCCGGCTGGTGCGGCAAGTGCAAGGCCAAGGGCCAGGGCTGCGCGCGCCCGGCCCCGGAGAACTTCCGGAGCCTTCCGGAACCGCTCGCGCCCCTCGCGGAGACCGTCCCCGCCCAACGGCCCTTCTCCGCCGACCCCGATCCCACCCCCGCAGCAGCCCGGCCGGTGCCAAATGCGGCAGCTCCGAGCGAAAGTGCAGGTCAGACGGCTTCTCCGGAGTCCCTCCGGAGGGCTCCGGAGAACGTCGTGCCTGGACCATGGACCTTGGACCATGGATCTACCCCTGAAGGGGGCGGCGTCGCCGCGCCCACCCCGGCCCCCTCGTCGGCAGCACCCGACCGGGACGGCCCGGTCCTGGTCGCCGCGCCCACCGGCAAGCCGTCGGTGAACGCGGGCGACCTGGTGGCCGAGTACGTCGCCGGCTGCCCGAAGCCGGTACCGGCCAAGGTGCGGGGCCACCTCGGCAAGGTCATCAAGGACCTGCTCGACGGCGGCACCAGCGACGACGACATCCGCGCCGGGCTGCGGCTGTACGCGGCGAAGCCGATGAGCCCGAGCGTGCTGCCGAGCATGGTCCACGAGGCGATCAACGCCCAGCCCGCCGTACCCTCCCGCGCCGGGCAGAGCGCTGCCCGGTCCCCGTACCGGCCCTTCGCCAACCCGGCCGACGCCCGCGACTACTACGAGGGGGACCTGTGACCAGCCTGCCCAACCCCCGCCGCACGGACGAGCGTCGCGAGCCGCAGCCGGCCTCCGGCGCGGTCCTGCGCCTGGAGCGGATGCTGGCCGCCAAGGGCATCGACCCCGACCGGCCGCTGCCCGACACCGACCAGCCCTCCACCGCGCTGGAGCTCGCCGACCGCCGCATCCCGCCGCGCTACCGCCTGGCCGTTGCCGACCACCCGGAGGTCACCACCTGGGTCCAGCAGGTCACCCTGGCCTGCCGACCCGGCCCCGGCGGCACCCCGGGCATCGCCCAGGGGCCCTCGCTCCTGATCGCCGGACCCACCGGATCGGGCAAGACCCACCAGGCGTACGGGGCGATCCGCAGCCTGCTGAAGGCCGGTGTTCGTCTGCGCTGGAACAAGCTCACCGCCACGGAGCTGTACGCCTCCCAGCGGCCCCGCCAGGGCACCGATACCGAGCGGGAGATGCGCGATCTGATGACCTGCTCGCTGCTGGTCCTCGACGACCTCGGCGCCGCCAAGGCGTCCGAGTGGACCGAGGAGCTCACCCTGCGGCTGGTCGACCACCGCTACGAGCACCTGCTCCCGACGATTTTCACCACCAACCTGGCGCCCGGCGACATCAAGAACGCCCTCGGCGACCGCACCGCCTCCCGCCTCGCCGAGATGTGCGAACGCGCCATCCTCACCGGCACCGACCGCCGCAGGCGAAGCGCAGCCTGACCGGCGCCGGTGCCCAGCGCACCCCGGCCGGTGCGTCGGCCTCCCCGAACTTCACCCCACCACCGCCTTGCCGCTTCGGCACGCCCGCCACGGCGAGGCCACCCCTGGAGCACCACCGTTGACCACCATCGCGATACCCCCTGCCCACACTCCGACCGTCCGGGTCACCCTCTGGGACCGGCTCGCCGTCGCCCTGCTCGGCGTCCTCGGCTTCGTCCTGTCCTACGACGCGCTGCGGCAGATGGCCGGCGCGACCCACGTGCGCGGACCGCTCACCTACCTGTTCCCGATCATCATCGACGGCTTCATCGCCTACGGCGTCCGAGCCCTGCTCGTCCTGCGCGACGCCAGCTGGCCCGCCCGCGCCTACGCCTGGACGCTCTTCGCCGGAGCGACCGCCACCAGCGTCTGGGCCAATGCCCTGCACGCGGTCCGCCTCAACCAACTGCCCACCGATGGCAGCGGGCTGAGGCTCACCGACACCGTCGTCGGTGTCCTGTCCACCCTCGCCCCGCTCGCCCTCGGCGGCGCCGTCCACCTCTACATCCTCATCGCCCGCCACGGCCACGACACCCCAACCGCCACCGGTGAGCAGAACGCCCTTCCGCGCACCGAGACTTCTGCCGACCCGGTGACCGCCGACCCTGAACCGGAGTTCCGGCCGGAACGGGCGGAGGACCGCAGCGACGAGAACGCGCTCCTGACGCTCATGTCCGCCGCCGGACTTCTGCCCGCAGAGTGGCGCGACGCGCTGCCCGACCCCGAACCGGCAGAAGCCGACGACCGACCGGCCGATGACCCTGACCCCCAGGCCGAAGCCGCCGAAGGTGCCGTCGGGGCGGAGAACAAGCCGATCGGGCGTCCGCCGGGCGCGCCGATGGAGCGGCTGCTGGAGGTGGGCCGCGCGGCGGTCGCCGCCGAGGGCCGTCTCACCCGCGCGATCGTCGAACAGGCCGTGCGCGACGCCGGCCTTCCGCTCGGCAGTACCCGCCTCACCGAGCTGATGCGCAAGCTCCGCGAGGAGCAAGCCGACAAACAGAACCCTCCGCACCCCGAGGCCAACTGACCGGCCCTGGTGTCCGGCTGACCGGCCCGGTCGGTCAGCCGGACACCGACTTCTGCCGACCCGCCGCCGCACTCGGCAGAAGGCCACCACCGCCCGGTCAGTGCGCCCTGGCCGGACTCGACTCGCACCGCGGACACCAGTCCCACCGGCGGTCGGTCCCAGGAAGACCGCGCCTGACACGTCGCCCATACCTGCGAACTACGGCACGGCCAAACCGGCAACCACCCGGACACTGCCCACCCACACACCCACCAGCAAGAATCACCAGCCGCCACCAAGGAACGACACGCGTGAACCCCGTCCGACGAACCCTGCACAGCCTGCTCGGGAAGCCTGTAAGCTCCCAGGACCGCAACGGAGTTGACCACCTCCCTGCCCCTGGCGGAGCAAGCGAGTGCATACGAGGCCCCTACGGGGCCACGCACGCGGACGTCCCCGCCCCAGAGGGCGTGGACGAGCCGGTGCTGCCGAGGGCGACAGCACCGGAGCTTCACCGCGAGGGCGCGGCGAAGAAGGAGAAGCCCACCGACACGCCGTCCGAGCCCATCGCCGACGTGCTGACGCTCCCGGTTGCCAGCTCTTCCGCGAGCGCCGCCCGCCGCGCACAGCGCGCCCCGAAGCGTCGCCGCCGCGACCCCGATAACCCCTTGCCGAAGAAGGTCGGCTTCCGCTGCACCGAAGCCCAGAAGACGCGTATCGAGCAGCTGGCCGCCGCAGCCGAACTGAACGTTGCCGCCTACCTGGAGCGCAAGGCGCTGGCCGATGACTCCACCGGCATCACCACCCGCGACGAGCAGTTGGAGCGGGCCATCACGGCACTCGACGCGGCACGCGGCCAGCTGGCGCCGGTCGGCAACAACGCCAACCAGATCGCCTACCGGCTCAACGCCGGCATCGGCGTCGAACCGGGCCCTGCGGCAGCCGTCCTCGACAGGGCCCTGGCCCTGGTCGCCGAGGTCCGGACGGCCATCGCGGAGGTCGACGCCTCGGCCATGCGCCTGGCGAAGGCGAAGCGCCGATGATCAGCAAGCCCATACGCGGGTCCAAGACGCACGGCGCGCTCAAGTACCTCTTCGGTCCAGGCAAGGCCAACGAGCACGCCGACCCGCACATCGTCGCTTTCTGGGGCGGCTTCGCCCCCGACCCCGGCCGCGACCCAGGCGACCCAGATGCCACCCTCGTCCAACTTCGCGACGCGCTCGACCTGCACGTGGTCCGCTACGGCAAGCCGGTCACCCAGCACGTCTACCACCGCCCGGTGCGCGCCGACCCGACCGACCGCATCCTCAGCGACGAGGAGTGGGGCACCGTCGCCCGCCGGATCGTGGCTGCCGCTGGCATCGCACCGGACGGCGACCCGAACGGCTGCCGCTGGATCGCCGTGCGCCACGCCGACGACCACATCCACATCCTCGCGACCGTCGTCCGGGCGGACCTCACGCAGGCCCGCCTGCGTGGTGACCAGTACCGCGTTGAGGACGAGCTCACTGAGATCGAACGCGAGTACAAGCTCAAGGACCTCTCCGACACCCGCACCCGCGAGTACCGGGATGCGATCCCCAAGCGCGCCAAGGGCTCCGAACTGCGCAAGGCCCAGCGCCTCGGCCAGGAGGGCACCGACCGCGACCGCCTGCGAGCCGCCGTACGCCAGGCCCTGGCCGGGGCTGCGGACGAGGAGGAGTTCACCGCCCGGCTCGCCGCGAAGGGCGTGCTCCTCGCCGTGCGCCGCGCGCCCTCCGGCGACGTGACCGGCTACAAGTTCGCCCTCCCCACCGGCGACGAGAGCGGACCGATCTGGTTCTCCGGCAGCAAGCTCGCCTCCGACCTCACCCAGCCGAAGATCCAGGCACGCTTCGCCCTCGGCGTCGACGAACCCGCCTTCCCCACGCCCGACCCCCGCACCTGGCCCGCTGACGGCCGCCACCGGGCCAGCACCACCATCGAACGCGCCTACCTGGCCTTCGACGACGACCAGGACGCCGCGCGCGCGGAGGCGGTGATCCGAGGCGGCATCGAGGTCCTCGACACGCTCGCCGCCACCAGCCCGACCCTCAGCAGGAAGGAACTCCACAAGGCCGCACGGGCCCTTGAGTACACCCGCACCGCCCACACCCGCGCAGCCGGCGCCGAACTGCGCGTGATGCGCTCCGCCGCCCGCGAACTCCTCCACGCCGGGCCCTCCACCGGCCGGGGCGAGGACGGCACGGCCGCCGCCACGGCCCTGACCAGCCTCGTCCTGCTCGCCATCGTGATCGCCAAGTGGCACGCCGCCCAAGGCCACCGCCACCAGGCCGACGCCGCCCGCACGGCGGCCGACCACCTGCGCGCCGCCTACACCCGGCAAGCAGCCAAGCCGATCGCCCACCTCACCCTCGAAGGCCGACTCCTCCCCAAGCCCGACCACGACCGGCAGGCCGACGCCGTCCGCCGCACCCTGCCCGCCGACCAGGCCACCCGGCTCCTCGCCGAGGAGAACTGGGCAGCCCTCGCCGCCACCCTCGCCCAGGCCGAAGCCGCCGGCCACAACCCGACCACCCTGCTAACCAACGCCGCCGGACGCCGCGAACTCGCCACCGCCGACTCACCCGCCGCCGTCCTCACCTGGCGCATCCGCCGCGACGCCAACCTCCCCGCCCCCGCACCGGCCGCCACCCCCGACGAACTGCGCACCAGGGCAGCCCGCGCCCGCACGACCAGCCGCACCATCGGCACACCGGCTACCCCGGTCATCACACCGCCGACGCCGGTCGCCCCCGACCAGGTGCGCCGGACGCGCTGACCAACCCGGCTGGGCGGGTGCGGAGCCTCCGCCCCCGCCCACCAATCCCGCCCAGCACGGACGTCACCCGTCAGCCGCCGCCGAAAGCAGGACCCAGCCAACGAAGCAGACCGACCCGAGGAAACCGGCTCAGCCGGAGCGCCACAACTCCCCTGCAGCAAGGTGACGGTGTCGATTCGATGTCCTTCTCGCTGGGAGGGATCCATTCCAGCAGCGCACGTCGTATGGTCCCGTGCTGCCCCACTGCCGGCTCGAAGGGACCGCATGACCGACTACGACCACGACTTCTACAACCCCGCCCCCGAACCCGCGCGTGCCGTCATCCGCGCCGTCCCGTACCCCGCCGAGCTCAACCCGCGCGGCATCACCATCACCTGCGCCGGCTGCGGCGCCCGCCGCGACTGGCTCCTCCTTGCCGTCCACGACCAGATCTTCGTCCGCTGCCGCTGCGCGCACGAATGGCGCGAGCCCGACCTCACCCGGGCCGACTTCGACCTGCACTACACCGAACCCGAGCACGAGTGGGACGACTTCGACACCGCCATGAGAGCCCTCGCCTTCGACGGTCTCCTCGCCGGAACGACCTGGAACCTGGACTGAGGTCACGCCGCACCCGCCGCTGTTCACCTCCGACGGTTGCCGCGTCACGTCCGGACGAGCGAGGACAGCGGGGCACACGGGCGGCGCTTCGGCTACCGGCGGAGGTCGACCTGGATGACGGCGTGGCGGCCGTTGGTGCGCCACGGCGTCCCGGCGCTGTCGAGCTGAGCGACGACGGCAGCATCCACGCCGACGATCACGTCCGATTTCAGCGTCCGCAGCGCCGTGACGGCTGAGGGGAAGTGGCCGGCCACCTCGGTGAACGCAGTGGTGGGCGGCCACAGCTGATCGCCCACCAGCCGCCGGTAGTTGAGGTCACCCTTGAGGATCGTCATCGCTGCGCCGGTGAACTCGGACCGGAGGTCGGCGGGCATGTAGTGGAACGGCAGCGGCGCGCAGAAGAACGGGTGCGTGCGGACCACGAGCGCGCCGCTGTTCATCGCTCGCCACAGCCGTTCGCCGATCGTCCTGGCGGCCGCAGTGGCGGCGGTGCGCAGGCGCTCGACGGTGGCGAGGACATCGGCCATCGTCGCATCCGACACGTAGGGCGTGTTTCAGAAGTGGATCTTGCAGTAGGAGGATCGCGCGCGGTGCGGCGCGTCTACCTTTGCTGTTGAACCACTGCGGTGCCGCTGTCC
>NZ_JBVITE010000037.1:0-81953 GCF_055575155.1 Kitasatospora sp. NPDC034533 | reverse complement strand
CCACCCCCCAGGTCATGCGATCGACAGGGGGCAACAGTCATGCCGGACCCGGAGGCCAGGAGCCCCGTTTCAGGGCCACGAAGAAGGTAACGGGGTTGGCCTCAGGACTCCTCGTCCTCCAGGTACAGATCGTGCAGCCCGTCCGCCGCCTCCTGGGTCTCCAGCAGGTCCAGTCGCAGGTCCTGCGCCCACGCCAATGCCCACCGCTTCAGCTCGTCCACCTCGCCGACCGGGACGCCCCGGGCACGGAAGCGCCCGTCCGCCGCCTCGGCGAGCGTCTCCAGCCGCTCGGCCAGCGCCGCGGGCTGGAAGTCCGGGTCCAACTCCCCCGCCAGTGCGAGCAGTTCTCCCTCCCGGTAGCAGCGGGTGAGGGCGCGCACGTCGATCAGGTCGCGCGGCATGCCCCGGTCCACGAGCAGCGCGGTGGTCAGCGCGGCCGCGTCCTCCAGGGCGGCGACCGGCAGCACCACCGGCGGCTCACCCGGCCCGCTCGGCCCGTCCGGCTCGCCCGTCCCGCCCGCCCCGCTCTGCTCCTGCGGGCCGGGCGCACCGAGGTCGAGCCGCACCGGGCGGTGGCCCAGCGGCTCCTTGCGCAGCTCGACCGAGTGCGAGCGCCCGCCCAGCGCCAGCCGGACGGTGAGCTGCTCCAGCCGCGGGGTGCCGGGCCGCTCCACGACCCCGCCGCCCGCCGCCCGGTAGGCCTCCGCCAGTACGGCGGCCACCTCGGGCAGGTCGGCGCCACCGGTCACCAGCGTCAGCCCGTCCTGCGGGCAGGCCCCGACCCCGTGGGCGCGCAGCGCGTGCCCGCCGGCCAGGGCGAGGCCGTACCGCTCGCAGACGGGTGCGGCGAGTGCGGCCAGCCGCAGCTGGGCGGGGCCGGGGCGGAGGGACGCGTCGACGGCGTGCGGGACGGTGGTCACGCCTCCAGTCTGACGCGACCGCCCGTCCCGCGCGCCACGCGCGCCCCTGCGCCGGGTGCCGGAGAGGGCTCAGCGGGCACCGGACGTCCCGGGGCTCACCGGTCGCCGAGCCCGGCCGCCGCCTCGTGCAGGGCGAGCTCCAGCCGCACCAGGTCGTTGAGCCGCCCGGAGCCGTCGGGCGGGACCAGCCAGCGCACAGCCCGGCTGGCCCGCTCGGGGTGCGGGAGGACGACCCAGGTGCCCTTCCCCGCGCTGCGCACGCCGGTGCCGATCCAGCGGGCGGAGGTGCCGACCGGCACCAGGAAGCTGACGTACTCGCCCCCGGAGTCGGTGAGGACGGGCCCCCGGCCGCCTGGGTCCAGGACAGCGAGGGCCGGGCGCCCGAGCCGCCCGGGGACGGCCAGGACGTCCCAGCGGCGGCCGGCCGGCAGCGGCATCAGGCCCAGCCCGGTGCGCTCCCACCGCTCCCGGAAGGAGTCCGGGTCCGGTGCCGCCTGCGCGAGCCAGTGCAGTCCGGTGTTCTCCATGTCGTGTCCCCGCTTCTCGCCGTTCGTACAGTTCGGACACGGCGGGAAGAGCGAGACCCGCCGTCACCAGGGAGAGGCGGACGGCGGGTCCCTCTTACACGGGTCGCTCGCACTTGCGCGGTTGCTCGCACTTACGCGGTTGCTCGCACTTACGCGGTTGCTCGTACGTTCGCGGTTGCTCGCACGTTCGCGGTCGCTCGCGCTTGCAGGGTCGCCCGCACTCGCACGGGCCGCTCACGGACGTCGCGTGCACGGGCCTCGGGGTCAGCTGTCGAAGCCCAGTCCCATCCGGTCCAGGGTGCGCAGCCAGAGGTTGCGGTGCCCGCCGTTGCGGTCGGCCCGCTCCAGCGACCGCGTGGTGAGCTCGATCCCGGCCCAGCGCACCGGCTCGGGCGGGAACGGCAGCGGCTTGCTGCGCACCATGTCCAGCGAGGTGCGCTCGGTGCGCTCGCCGGCGAGCAGGTCGAGCATCACCTCGGCACCGAAGCGGGTCGCGCCGACGCCGAGCCCGGTGTAGCCGACGGCGTACGCGACCTTGCCCCGGTAGCCGGTGTCGAAGAAGGCCGAGAACCGGCTGCAGGTGTCGATCGCCCCGCCCCAGGCGTTGGTGAAGCGCAGCCCCTCCAGCTGCGGGAAGCAGCGGAAGAAGTGTTCGGCCAGGGTGCGGAAGGTCTCCGGCCGCTGGTCGTACTCGTGCCGGACGTGGCCGCCGAAGTGGTAGACCGCGTCGTAGCCGCCCCACAGGATGCGGTTGTCGGCGGAGAGCCGGAAGTAGTGGAACTTGTTGGCGCTGTCGCCGAGGCCCTGCCGCCCGCGCCAGCCGATCGAGGCGAGCTGCTCCTCGCTGAGCGGCTCGGTCATCAGCGCGTAGTCGTACACCGGGACGATGTACGGGCGGACCCGCTTGAGCAGGGACGGGAACACGTTGGTGCCGAGCGCGACCTTGCGGGCGAACACCCGGCCGTACGGGGTGCGGACGGCCATGCCGCTGCCGTGCTCCCGCAGGTCGGTGGCCCGGGTGTGCTCGAAGATCCGCACCCCCTGGCTCAGGCAGGCGTCCTTGAGGCCCCAGGCGAGCTTGGCGGGGTGGACCATCGCCACGCCCTCCTTGTCCCAGAGGCCGCCGAGGAAGGTCGGCGAGTTCACCTCGGCGCGCAGCTGGTCCGCGTCCAGGACGGTGATGTCGAAGCCGTACCGCTCGACCGCCTCGGCGATCTCGTGGAGCTCCTCGACCTGGTGGGGCTGGGTGGCGACGTCGATCTCGCCGGTGCGCTCCCACTCGGCGTCGATGCCGTAGCGCTTGAGGGTGGCCTCGATGCCGTCGAGGTTGGCGGCACCGAGGCGTTCCAGCCGGGCCAGTTCGGACGGCCAGCGGTCCAGGCCGTTGCCGAAGCCGTGGGTGAGGCTGGCCGCGCAGAACCCGCCGTTGCGCCCGGACGCGGCCCACCCGACCTCGTTGCCCTCGACCAGCACGACGTCCAGCGAGGGGTCGCGCTCCTTGGCGATGAGGGCGGTCCACAGGCCGGAGTAGCCGCCGCCGACGACCAGCAGGTCGCAGGTGGTGTCGCCGACCAGGGCGGGCAGCGCCGCCGGCCGGCCGGGATCCTCCAGCCAGAAGGGGGTGGGCCTGGCGTCACTGAGTGCGCGGGCGGAGTCCATGCATTATCAGCCACTTTCTACGGATAGATGATGGTCGTACGTTCCACCGCTGTCGACCGTACGTCAGACGGTGGCCTTTCGGCGGTTGCCCAGCCACTGGCCGGCGACGGTCAGCACGACGGCGGCCAGGAACATCGCGGTGCCGATGACGTTCACCTGCACCGGGATGCCGCGCTGCGAGGCGCCCCAGACGAACATCGGGAAGGTGACCGTGGTCGGGCCCGAGTTGAACTGGGTGATGATGAAGTCGTCGAAGGAGAGCGCGAAGCTGAGCAGCGCGCCCGCCGCGATGCCGGGCGCCGCCAGCGGCAGGGTGACCCTCAGGAAGGTCTGGAAGGGGGTCGCGTAGAGGTCCTGGGCGGCCTGTTCGAGCCTCGGGTCCATGCTCATCACGCGCGCCTTGACCGCCGTCACCACGAAGCTGAGGCAGAACATGATGTGCGCGATGAGGATGGTGGTGAAGCCGAACGGGATGCGCATGTTGAGGAAGAGCGTCCCGAGCGAGGCGGCCATGACCACCTCGGGCATCGCCATCGGCAGGAAGATCATCGCACTGGTGGCGGAACGGCCGCGGAAGCGGTAGCGGGCCAGCGCGAAGGCGACCATGGTGCCGAGCACCGTGGCGCCGACGGTGGCGAGCACCGCGATCCGGAGGCTGAGCGAGAGCGACTGGCACATGCCGGCCACCCCGCAGGGGTTGGTCCAGGCGTCGGTGGAGAACTCGTTCCACTCGTAGTTGAACTTGCCCACCGGCTTGTTGAACGAGAAGGCGAGCACCACCAGGTTGGGCAGCACCAGGTAGGCCAGGGCCAGCAGGCCGGCCAGCACCACCAGGTGGGCGCGGATCCACTTGAACATCCGGGACATCAGACCAGATCCTCCGTCCCGGCCTTGCGCATGTAGACCGTCACCATGCCCAGGATGAGGGCCATCAGGATGAAGCTCAGCGCGGCCGCCGTGGGGTAGTCGAGCACGTTCAGGAACTGCTTCTGGATGCCGTTGCCGACCATCTGCTCGCTCGGGGAGCCCAGCAGCTGGGCGTTGATGTAGTCGCCGGAGGCCGGGATGAAGGTCAGCAGGGTGCCCGCGACCACGCCCGGCAGCGAGATCGGGAAGGTGACCTTGCGGAAGGTGGTGAACGGCCGGGCGTAGAGGTCGCCGGCCGCCTCGTGCAGGCGCGGGTCGATCCGCTCCAGCGAGGTGTACAGCGGAAGGATCATGAACGGCAGGAAGTTGTACGTCAGGCCGCAGACCACGGCGAGCGGCGTGGCCAGCACCCGGTCGCCGTCGGTGAGGCCGAGCAGGTTGGTGACGTCCAGGACGTGCAGCGCGTTCAGCGCGCCGACCACCGGGCCGCCGTCGGACAGGATGGTCTTCCAGGCCAGGGTGCGGATCAGGAAGCTGGTGAAGAACGGCGCGATGACCAGGATCAGGATGACGTTGCGCCAGCGCTTGCTCGCCTTGAAGGCGATCGTGTAGGCGAGCGGGTAGCCGATGGCCAGGCAGAGCACGGTGGCGACGGCCGCGTAGGAGAACGAGCGCAGGAAGTGCCACTTGTACTCGACCAGGGCGTCCCAGTAGGTCGAGAAGTGCCAGGTGACCTTGAAGCCCTCTTCGAGCGAGCCGGTCTGCAGCGAGGTCGAGCCCTGGTAGAGCATCGGGACGGCGAAGAAGACGACCAGCCAGGCGATGCCGGGCAGCAGCAGCCAGTACGGGGTGAGCTTGCGCTTCGGCTTCGGCGCCGGTTCCCGCAACGGTATGACCTGGGGCGCGGCGGGCGGGGTGGTGGTGGTCACGCGGCCTCCTCCGTGGTGCCCGCGTCGATCGCCTGCGCGGCGTCCAGGGCGAAGGAGTGCGCCGGGTTCCAGTGCAGCAGGACGGAGGCGCCGGGGACGATCCGGGCGTCGCGCTCCATGTTCTGCTCGAAGACGGTGACCTCCTGGCCCCCGTCGGTGCGCACCACGTACTGGGTGGAGACGCCGATGAAGCTGGAGTCGAGCACCGTGCCGGCCAGCTTGTTGCGGCCGTCGGCGACCTGCTCGGAGGCGTGGGAGATGGTGATCTTCTCCGGGCGCACGCCCAGGTGGACGCGCTTGGCGTCGGTGGCGCAGCGCGCCCTGGGCACCGCGAGCCGGGCGCCGGCCGCGCTGAGCAGCAGGTCGCCGCCGTCGGTGCCGGTGACCTCGGCGGGCAGCAGGTTGGACTGGCCGAGGAAGTTGGCCACGAAGGTGGTCGCGGGGTTCTCGTACAGCTCGGCGGGCGCGCCCAGTTGCTCGACCCGGCCGCCGTTCATCACCGCGATGGTGTCGGCCATGGTCATGGCCTCCTCCTGGTCGTGGGTGACGTGCACGAAGGTGATGCCGACCTCGGTCTGGATCCGCTTGAGCTCCAGCTGCATCTGGCGGCGGAGCTTGAGGTCGAGCGCGCCGAGCGGCTCGTCCAGGAGCAGCACCTGGGGGTGGTTGATCAGCGCGCGGGCGACCGCCACGCGCTGCTGCTGGCCGCCGGAGAGCTGGTGCGGCTTGCGCCGGGCGTACTGGCCGAGTTCGACCAGGTCCAGCATCTCGTCGACCTGCTTCTTGACGTCCTTCCTGCCGCGCCGGCGCAGGCCGAAGGCGACGTTCTCGAAGATGTCCAGGTGCGGGAAGAGCGCGTAACTCTGGAAGACGGTGTTCACCGGCCGCTTGTACGGGGGCAGGGCGGTGACGTCCTGGCCGCCGATCAGGACGGTGCCGGAGGTGGGCTCCTCCAGGCCGGCGATCATGCGCAGGGTGGTGGTCTTGCCGCAGCCGGAGGCGCCGAGCAGGGCGAAGAAGGAGCCCTGCGGGACGGTCAGGTCGAGCGGGTGGACGGCGGTGAAGGAGCCGTAGGTCTTGCCGATGCCGGTGAGCCGGACGTCGCCGCCGACGGCCGCGTCGCGCTGCTGGTCTGTCATGGGGTGGTGTCTTCCTGGGATTGGCTGCCGGGAGGTGGGGTCAGGCGCCGATGAGCTTGGAGAACTTCTGCTCGAAGTCGCTCTCCTCGCTCTCGGAGAGCGTGCGGAACACGTGCGCCTTGACCGCCATCTCGGGGGTGGGTACGACCAGCGGGTTGGCCGCGGTGTCCGGGGCGATGGCCGCGAGCTCGTCCTTCATCCCGGTGACGGCGGAGACGAAGCCGATGCCCGCGACCAGCTGCGCCGCGATCTTCGGCTGATAGTAGAAGTCGATCAGCTTCTCCGCGTTCGTCTTGTGCTGCGCCTTGGCCGGGACCAGCATGTTGTCGGTCGAGGCGATGTAGCCCTTCTCCGGGATGACGAACTCGATGTCCGGGTTGTCGGCGCGCAGCTGGATCAGGTCACCGCCCCAGGCGATGCAGGCCGCGATGTCGCCGGCCGAGAGCTCCTGGCCGTAGTCGTTGCCGGTGAAGCGGCGGATCTGCTTGCTGTCGACGGCCTTCTGGAGCCGGGCGACCGCACCGTCGTAGTCGTCCGCGGTGAACCTCTCGGTGCCCTTGCCCTGGTCCAGCAGGACCATCCCGATGCTGTCGCGCATCTCGGAGAGGAAGGTCACCCGGCCCCTGAGGTCGGGGTCGTCCAGCAGCTGGGAGACGCTGGTGACCTCCTTCCCCCTGGTCGCCTTCCTGTTGTACGCGATGACCGTCTGGATGCCCGCCCACGGGTAGGAGTACAGCCGGCCCGGGTCCCAGTCGGGGGCGCGGAAGCGCGCCTCGATGTTGGTGATCGCGGTGGTGACGTTCGCCGGGTCGAGCTTCTGCGCCCAGCCGAACCGGATCAGCCGGGCGGCCATCCAGTCGGTGAGCACCATCAGGTCGCGGCCGGTGTCCTGGCCGGAGGCCAGCTGCGGCTTGACCTTGCCGAAGAACTCGACGTTGTCGTTGACGTCCTCGTTGTACTTCACCTTGATGCCGGTGGCCGCGGTGAAGGCGTCCAGGGTGCCGTGCTTCTCCTTGTCCTTCTCGTCCGTGTCCACGTACAGCGGCCAGTTGGAGAAGTTGACCTCCTTCTGCGTCTGCGAGAGGTCCGGAGCGGCGTTCGCGGTCGAGTCGCCGGTCGCCCGGGGGGCCGCCGGGATGCCGCAGGCCGCCAGGGTGCCCGCTCCGGCGGTCAGCGCGGCGGCGCGCAGCAGGGTGCGGCGGCCGAGCGCCGCCCGACCGCTGGTCAGGCTGCGCTCCCAGGCCCTTCGGACCGGTTCGGGCAGACCGTCGGTGAGCTCGTTGAACGCCATGGAACGGGCCTCCTGGGGGAGAGGGGGGTGTGGGGGCACCCGGGTGGGCCGAGGGGTTATCTGTCTCCGAAGACGGTGCGGTGCCAGTCCTTGCGGGCCACCGCGGTGGTGTCGAACATGACGTGCTTGACCTGGGTGTACTCGTCCAGCGAGTACTGCGACATGTCCTTGCCGTAGCCGGACGCCTTGTAGCCGCCGTGCGGCATCTCGCTGATGATCGGGATGTGGTCGTTGACCCAGACGCAGCCGGCCGCGATCTCCCGGGTGGCGCGCAGCGAGCGGTGGACGTTGCTCGTCCAGGCGGAGGCGGCCAGCCCGTACGGGGTGTCGTTGGCCAGCCGCAGGCCCTCGTCGTCGCCGTCGAAGGGCAGCACGACCAGCACCGGCCCGAAGATCTCGCCCTGCACGACCTCGCTGTCCTGGGCCGCGCCGGTGATCAGGGTGGGCGGGTAGTACGCGCCCCGGGTGAGGTCGGTGCCGTCGTGGCCCTTCTCGGGGGCCCGGCCGCCGGTGACCACGGTCGCGTACGAGCGGGCGCGCTCCACGAAGCCGGCCACCCGGTCCCGGTGGGCGAAGGAGACCAGCGGGCCGAGGTCGGTGCTCGGGTTCAGCGGGTCGCCGATCCGGATCGCCGCGTACAGCTCGGCCACCCCGGCCACGAAGGCGTCGTACAGCGGGCGCTGGACGTAGGCGCGGGTGGCGGCGGTGCAGTCCTGGCCGCCGTTGATCAGCGAGGCGGCGACCGCGCCGTGCACGGCGGCGTCCAGGTCGGCGTCGTCGAAGACCACGAACGGCGCCTTGCCGCCGAGCTCCAGATGGGTGCGCTTGACGCTCGCGGTGGCGAGTTCGGCGACCCGCCTGCCGACACCGGTGGAGCCGGTGAAGGAGACCATCGCGACGTCGGGGTGCCCGACCAGGTGCTCGCCCGCCGTGCGTCCGGCGCCGGTCACCACGTTGACCACGCCGTCCGGGATGCCGGCGGCGGTGCAGGCCCGGGCGAACATCAGCGAGGTCAGCGGGGTCAGCTCGGCCGGCTTGAGGACGATGGTGTTGCCCGCGGCGATCGCCGGGAGGATCTTCCAGGCGGCCATCTGCAGCGGGTAGTTCCACGGCGAGATCGAGCCGACGACGCCCACCGCCTCGCGGCGCACGTACGAGGTGTGGTCGCCGGAGTACTCGCCGGCCGCCTTGCCCTCCAGGTTGCGGGCGGCGCCGGCGAAGAAGGCGGCGTTGTCGACGGTGCCGGGGACGTCGAACTCGGTGGCCAGCTTGATCGGCTTGCCGGTCTGCGAGGTCTCCACCCGGGCCAGGTCGTCGGCCGCCCCGGCCAGCACGGCGGCCAGCCGGGTGAGCGCCTCGGAACGCGCGCCGGGGGTGGCCGAGGACCAGCCGGGCAGGGCGGCCCTGGCGGCGGCGACGGCGGCGTCCACGTCCTCGGGGCCGGCCAGGGCGACCTGCTCGACCACGCCGCCGTCGGCGGGGTTGACGACCTGGAAGGGTTCGCCGCTCCCCCTGGTCTGGCGGCCCGCGATGTACTGCGCGCCCGGGGCGAAGTCGGTCAGGTCCATCTGGTTCCTCCAAGTGCCGTGGTTCGACCGCTGCGGGGTCAGGCGTCCGCGGTGGGGGTCTGCGGTCCCGCTGACCTTGCCCGGTGCGGGGTTGGGGTGACAAGGGTCACTCCGACAGTCTCGGCACGAAGGGCCTTACAGGGTGCAAGGGTGCGGGCAGGGCAACAGGTCGTCGCCAGGTTGGATGATTTACCTGACACCCTGATCTCCCCGATCACCCGGAGGCCCTCGCGATGCTCCCCACCGTCGCCCGAATCCTCGACCTGGACGTGATGCGGCGCGGCCTGCCCCAGGTGGTGGCCGGCGCCGACCACCTGGAGCGGCCGGTCCGCTGGGTGCACGTCAGCGAGCTGCCCGACGTCGCCGGGATGCTCCGCGGCGGCGAGCTGGTGCTGACCACCGGCATCGCGCTGCCCGAGGACCGCGAGGGCCTGGCCCGCTACGTCCGCGAGCTGGACGAGGTCGGGGTGGCCGGTCTGGTCGTCGAGTTCGGTCGGCGCTACTTCGACTCGCTCCCCCGCGCCCTGGTCCACGCCGCCGAGCAGCGCGGACTGCCGCTGATCACCCTCCGCCGCGAGCTGCGCTTCGTCGCCGTCACCGAGGCGGTGCACGCCCTGGTGGTCAACGCCCAGCTGGAGCAGCTGCGCGCCTCCGAGTCCGTCCACCAGGTCTTCAACGAGCTGGTGGTGGAGGGCGCCGAGGCATCCGAGGTGATCCGCCAGGTGGCCCGGATGGCGGGCTCGCCGG
Source organism: Kitasatospora sp. NPDC034533 (assembly GCF_055575155.1). Lineage (NCBI taxonomy): Bacteria > Bacillati > Actinomycetota > Actinomycetes > Kitasatosporales > Streptomycetaceae > Kitasatospora > Kitasatospora sp. NPDC034533. The sequence goes on along the minus strand of NZ_JBVITE010000037.1, from coordinate 72,306 downwards.
TCGTCCTGGAGAACCTGGCCCACCAGGTGCTGGCCCACGACACCGCCGGGCGCCCGGAGGCCGAGGTCCTGGAGGACTGGGAGCGCCGCTCGCGCGGGGTCCGTCCGGCCGGGCGCACCGGCCACGACCCGCGCAGCGGCTGGCTGGTCACCACCGTGGGCGCCCGCGGCCAGGACTGGGGCCGGCTGGTGCTGGTGCAGGAGCCCGGCCCGCTGCCCGAGGGCGAGGCCCACCCGCACACCATGCTGCTGGAGCGCGGCGCCTCCGCGCTGGCGCTCAACCGGCTGGTGGTGCGCGACCGGGAGAGCCTGGAGCGGCAGACCCACCGCACCCTGCTCTCCGGCATCCTCACCCACGCGCTGACCGTCTCCGAGGCGGCGCTGCGCGCCCAGGCGCTCGGCGTCCCGCTGGAGGGCCGCCGGCTGGTCGGCGTGGTGCTGCGCCAGCGGCGCGGGCCGATCCCGGCCGCGCTGGAGGCACAGGCCCGGCTGCGCGACTTCACCGAGCTGGCGGCCGGCGCCGTCCGGGCCTGCCGGCTGACCGCCCTGGTCGGCGCGCTGGACGACGAGGCCGTCGGCCTGCTGATCGCGCTCGGCACCCAGCAGGACGAGCACGCCTCGCTGGACGCCCTCTCGGCCGCGCTGCGCCGGATGTCGGCCGAGTCCGGCCGGGAGGGCGCCGACCCGGCGGGCCCGGTGGTCGCGGTCGGCTCCTCGGTCGGCTCGGTGCGCGACGCCCGGCGCACCCTGCTGGAGGCCACCCAGGTCGCCGACGCCGCCCTCCACGACGCGCCCGGCGGCCGCAGCTCCTCCTACTACCGCCTGCCGGACGTCCGGCTGCGCGGCCTGCTCCACCTGCTGCGTGACGACGCCCGGCTCCAGACGTACGTGGAACGGGAGTTGGGCCCGCTGCTGGCCCACGACGCCGAGCACAACGGCCAGTTGGTGCAGATGCTGCGGATCTACCTGGAGCAGGGCCGCAACAAGTCGGCCGCGGCGGACGCCGCGCACCTGTCCCGGCCCTCCTTCTACGACCGGCTGCACAAGGTCGAGCGCATCCTCGGCGTCGACCTCGACCAGGTGGAGTCCTGCCTCTCCCTGCACGTGGCGCTGCTCGCCCTGGACGCGGTGCGGCGCTGAGCCCGCGCGGCCTCACACCCCGGTGATGCGGCCCCAGACCTTGTGCAGCTCGGGCCGCTCGGCCGAGGTGACGTCGCGCATGGTGTGCAGCCGCTCGCGCATCTCGTCGGTCGGGAACACCAGCGGGTTCTCGGCGAGTTCGGCCTTGTCCTTGTCCCCGCTGGCCGCCAGCACCTCGCGGGCGGCCGGCACCGGGCAGATGTACTGGACGAACGCGGCGAGTTCGGCGGCCACCTCGGGCCGGTAGTAGTAGTCGATCAGCAGCTCGGCGTTGCGCTTGTGGGCGGCCCGGTTGGGGATCATCAGGCTCTCCGCCCACAGCTCGCCGCCCTCCTCGGGCACCACGAACTCGATGTCCGGGTTCTCGGCGGTGAGTTGGACGGCGTCGCCGGAGTAGGCCTGGCAGGCGAGCGCCGCGCCGGAGGCGAGGTCGCTGGTGTAGTCGTTGCCGGTGAAACGCCGGACGTGGCCGCTGTCCACCGACTTCTGCACCAGGTCCATCGCCTTGCGCGCGTCGTCGTCGCTGAAGTTCGCGATGTCCGCGCCCTGGGAGAGCATCAGCAGCCCGAGCGCCTCGTCCAGCCCGGCGAACAGCGTGACCCGGCCCTTGAGGTCGGGCGCCCACAGGTCGGCGGTGGACTTGATCTCCCGGCCGAGCGCCTTGCGGTTGTAGGCGATGCCGGTGATCCCGGACTGCCACGGCACGCTGCGCCTGCGCCCGGGGTCGAAGGCCGGGTCGGCGAGCTGCGGGTCCAGGTTGGCGGTGACGTTGGGGAGGTTGGCCCGGTCCATGGCCTGCACCCAGCCCAGCGAGACGTACCGGCCGGCCATCCAGTCGCTGATCACCATCAGGTCCCGGCCGGGGGCGGCGCCCTGGGTGAGCACCGGGCTGATCTTGCCGAAGAACTCGTCGTTGTCGTTGATGTCCTCGGTGTAGGTGACCGCGATGCCGGTCTCCGCGCCGAACGCGTCCAGGGTCGGCCGCCCGCCGGCGTCGTCGGTGTCGATGTACTGCGTCCAGTTGGAGAAGGCGAGCCGCTTGTCGCTCTCCGAGCGGTCCGGCGCCGAGCGGCGGTCCTCGGCCACGTACGCGGACGGGATGCCGCAGCCGGTCAGCGTGCCGGCGCCGAGCAGCGCGACCCCTCCGAGCACGGAACGGCGGCGGAAGGACGGGGAGTTGACGGGGCGGCGGATCAGGGTGGAGCTGCTGGGCATGAGCGGCCTTCCGGAGCGTGGGACGGCCCCGGGCACACGAGTGCACGGGGCCGTCCGGTAGGTACGTCAGACAGTGTGCGCGTCGGTGAGCGACAGCACCTCGTCCAGCACCGCGAGGCCGGTCTTGGCCTCCTCCTCGGTGACGGTGCACGGCGGGACGACGTGGAAGCGGTTCATGTTGACGAACGGCCAGAGCCCCCGCTGCTTGCAGGCGGCGGCCAGCTCGGCCATCGGCGCGTTGTCGGCGCCGGCCGCGTTGTACGGCACCAGCGGCTCGCGGGTCTCGCGGTCCTTCACCAGGTCGAGCGCCCAGAACACGCCGAGGCCGCGGACCTCGCCGATCGACGGGTGCCGCTCGGCCAGCTCGCGCAGGCCGGGGCCGAGGACGGTCTCGCCGATGTGCCTGGCGTTCTCGACGATGCCCTCCTCCGCCATGGTGTTGATGGTCGCCACCGCGGAGGCGCAGGCCAGCGGGTGGCCGGAGTAGGTGAGCCCGCCGGGGAAGGCCCGCTCGGCGAAGGTGGCCGCGATCTCGGCGCTGATCGCCACGCCGCCCAGCGGCACGTAGCCCGAGTTGACGCCCTTGGCGAAGGTGAGCAGGTCCGGGGTGACGCCCCAGTGGTCGGCGGCGAACCACTCGCCGGTGCGGCCGAAGCCGGCCATCACCTCGTCCAGGATGAACACGATCCCGTAGCGGTCGCAGATCTCCCGCACCCCGGCCAGGTAGCCCGGCGGCGGGACCAGGATGCCCGCGGTGCCGACCACCGTCTCCAGGATGACCGCCGCGACGGTGCCGGGCCCCTCGAACGCGATCACCTGCTCCAGGTGCTCCAGCGCGCGCTCGCACTCCTGCGCCTCGTTCTCGGCGTGGAAGTTGGTGCGGTAGGGGTACGGCCCCCAGAAGTGCACCACGCCGGAGACGCCGGTCTCGTTGGCCCAGCGCCGCGGGTCGCCGGTGAGGGCGATCGCGTTGGCGGTGGCGCCGTGGTACGAGCGGTAGGTGGACAGCACCTTCTGGCGGCCGGTGTGCAGCCGGGCCAGCCGGATGGCGTTCTCGTTGGCCTCGGCGCCGCCGTTGGTGAAGAAGATCTTGTCCAGGTCGCCGGGGGTGCGCTCGGCGATCAGCCGGGCGGCCTCGCTGCGCGGCTCGACCGCGAAGCCGGGGGCGATGGTGCAGAGCTTCGCCGCCTGCTCCTGGATCGCGGCGACCACCTTCGGGTGCTGGTGCCCGATGTTGGTGTTGACCAGCTGCGACGAGAAGTCGAGGTAGCGGTTGCCGTCGTAGTCCCAGAAGTACGAGCCCTCGGCGCCGGCCACCGCGAGGGGGTCGATCAGCGCCTGGGCGGACCACGAGTGGAAGACGTGCGCGCGGTCGGCGGCCTTGACGGCCTGGCCGGCGGCTGAGTCAGCGGTGGGGATGCTCATGCCGGTAAGGCTAGGGCGGCCCGTCCCCGATGGGCAGTTCCATCGTGTCAGCCGGTCGCGCCAACCGTCGACAGGATGCAAAGACGCGGGCCCGGGTCACCAGGACCCGGGCCCGCTCGTCGTTTCAGTCGATCATCAGATCGCGGTCATCCTGTGCTGGACGGTCACGACCCGCTCAGATCGCGGTCATCCTGCGCCGGACGGTCACGACCCGCTCAGATCGCGGTCATGACGTGCTTCACGCGGGTGTAGTCCTCGAAGCCGTACGACGACAGGTCCTTGCCGTAGCCGGACTTCTTGAAGCCACCGTGCGGCATCTCGGCGACCAGCGGGATGTGGGTGTTGATCCAGACGCAGCCGAAGTCCAGGCGGCGCGACATCCGCATGGCGCGGGCGTGGTCCTTGGTCCACACCGAGGAGGCCAGCGCGTACTCGACGCCGTTGGCGTACTCGACGGCCTGCTCCTCGTCGGAGAACTTCTGCACGGTGATGACCGGGCCGAAGACCTCGTTCTGGATGATCTCGTCGTCCTGGTTCAGGCCGGAGACGACGGTCGGGGCGTAGAAGTAGCCCTGGTCGCCGACCCGGTGGCCACCGGCCTCGACCTTGGCGTGGGCGGGCAGCCGCTCGATGAAGCCGGAGACCTGCTTCAGCTGGTTGGCGTTGTTGAGCGGGCCGTAGAGCACGTCCTCGTCGTCCACGCCGCCGGTCTTGGTCTCGGCCGCGGCCTTGGCCAGCGCCTCGACGAACGCGTCGTGGATCGACTCGTGGACCAGCACGCGGGTGGCGGCCGTACAGTCCTGGCCCGCGTTGAAGTAGCCCGCCATCGAGATGCCCTCGACGGCCTCGGCGATGTCGGCGTCCTCGAAGACCACGACCGGGGCCTTGCCGCCCAGCTCCAGGTGGACGCGCTTGACGTCCTTGGAGGCCGACTCGGCGACCGAGATGCCGGCGCGCACCGAACCGGTGATGGAGGCCATCGCCGGGATCCTGTGCTCGACCATCAGCTTGCCGGTCTCGCGGTCACCGCAGATGACGTTGAAGACGCCGGCCGGCAGCTCCATGTCCTTGAGGATGCCGCCGATGATCTCGGCCAGCAGCACGGTGGAGGCCGGGGTGGTGTCGGAGGGCTTCAGCACGACGGTGTTGCCCGCGGCGATGGCCGGGGCGAACTTCCAGACGGCCATCATCATCGGGTAGTTCCACGGCGCGACCTGGGCGCAGACGCCGACCGGCTCGCGGCGGATGATCGAGGTCATGCCGTCCAGGTACTCACCGGCGGCCTTGCCCTCCAGCAGGCGGGCGGCACCGGCGAAGAACCGGATCTGGTCCACCATCGGGCCGATCTCCTCGGAGAGGGTCAGCGCGCGGGGCTTGCCGGTGTTGCGGACCTCGGCGTCGACGATCTCGTCGGCCCGGGCCTCGACCGCGTCGGCGATCTTGAGCAGCAGCTTCTGCCGGGTGCTCGGGGTGGCGTCGCGCCAGATCGGGAACGCGGCGGCGGCGGAGGTCATCGCGGCGTCCACGTCAGCGGCACCGGACAGCGGCGACGTCGCGTACACCTCGCCGGTGGTCGGGTCGACGATGTCGAGCGTGCGGCCGTCAGCCGCGTCGACGAACTCACCGTTGATGTAGTTGCGCAGCGTGCGAAGGTCGCTCACGGGTCTCTCCTCGGTCTGGGCCTGCGGCGTTGCAGATTCCGGCGCCATGGTACGTCGGACGGACCGGCGTACGAAGGGTCCCGAGTGGCCGGGCCCGGGACGGCGCGGTCCACTGGTGGCGGGGTCCGCGCGCCGCCCCTCGGGGTCCGCGCGCGTACCGTGCCAGGGTAACCGCATCACTGCCGGTATCGACAGACCGAGCGCGCTCGCGCGATGAAATCCGCATGCGATTTCCAAGATCACGACGAAATCAGCAGTTTCCACGCTTGCGAACACGGAAGCGATCAGGCACAGTGGCCGCGTGGCCAACCGCGACCGGAACGCCAGCGTTCCCCTCGACGCCGCCTCCAAGGCGATCATCGAGCAGCTCCAGGAGGACGGGCGCCGCCCGTACGCCGCCATCGGCAAGGCCGTCGGCCTGTCCGAGGCGGCCGTGCGACAGCGCGTCCAGAAGCTGCTCGACCAGGGCGTGATGCAGATCGTCGCCGTCACGGACCCGCTCACCGTCGGCTTCACCCGCCAGGCGATGGTCGGAATCCGGGTCGAGGGCGACATCGAGCCCGTCGCCGATGCGTTGGCCGCCCTCGACGAGGTCGACTACGTCGTCTGCACAGCAGGCTCGTTCGACCTCCTGGCCGAACTCGTCTGCGAGGACGACGAGCACCTGCTCGAACTGATCAACAAGCGCATCCGCGCCCTTCCCGGCGTGCGGAGCACCGAGAGCTTCGTTTACCTGAAGCTCCGGAAACAGACCTACACCTGGGGCACCCGATGACAGCCGACCCGGCGCAGAAGGACCTTTCCAAGACCGCCTACGACCACCTGTGGATGCACTTCACCCGCATGTCGTCGTACGAGAACTCCCCCGTGCCGACGATCGTCAAGGGCGAGGGCACCTACGTCTGGGACGACAAGGGGCGCAAGTACCTCGACGGCCTCGCCGGCCTGTTCGTCGTCCAGGCCGGCCACGGCCGCGAGGAGCTCGCCGAGGCCGCCGCCAAGCAGGCCAAGGAGCTCGCCTTCTTCCCGGTGTGGAGCTACGCCCACCCGAAGGCCGTCGAGCTGGCCGAGCGCCTGGCCAACTACGCCCCGGGCGACCTGAACAAGGTCTTCTTCTCCACCGGTGGCGGCGAGGCCGTCGAGACCGCCTGGAAGCTCGCCAAGCAGTACTTCAAGCTGACCGGCAAGCCGACCAAGTACAAGGTCATCTCGCGCGCCGTCGCCTACCACGGCACCCCCCAGGGCGCCCTGTCGATCACCGGCCTGCCGGGCCTGAAGGCCCCGTTCGAGCCGCTGGTCCCGGGCACCCACAAGGCGCCGAACACCAACATCTACCGCGCCCCGGCCTTCCTGGAGGGCCCCGACGGCACGGTCGACCCCGAGGCCTACGGCCGCTGGTGCGCCGACGAGATCGAGGTGGCCATCCTCAACGAGGGCGCCGAGACCGTCGCCGCCGTCTTCGTCGAGCCGGTGCAGAACGCCGGTGGCTGCTTCCCGCCGCCGCCCGGGTACTTCCAGCGCCTGCGCGAGATCTGCGACCGCCACGACGTGCTGCTGGTCTCGGACGAGGTCATCTGCGCCTTCGGCCGCCTGGGCACCATGTTCGGCGCCGACAAGTTCGGCTACCAGCCCGACATGATCACCTGCGCCAAGGGCATGACCTCGGGCTACTCCCCGATCGGCGCCACGATCGTCTCGGACCGCCTGGCCGAGCCGTTCTACAAGGGTGACAACACCTTCCTGCACGGCTACACCTTCGGTGGCCACCCGGTCTCCTCCGCGGTGGCGCTGGCCAACCTCGACATCTTCGAGCGCGAGGGCCTCAACCAGCACGTGCTCGACAACGAGTCGGCGTTCCTGGGCACCCTGAACAAGCTGCGCGACCTGCCGATCGTCGGCGACGTCCGCGGCAACGGGTACTTCTACGGCATCGAGCTCGTGAAGGACAAGGTCACCAAGGAGTCGTTCAACGACGAAGAGGTCGAGCGCGTCCTCTACGGCTTCCTGTCGAAGGCCCTCTTCGACAACGGCCTGTACTGCCGCGCCGACGACCGTGGCGACCCGGTCATCCAGCTGGCCCCGCCGCTGATCTCCGACCAGTCGACCTTCGACGAGATCGAGCAGATCCTGCGGACCAGCCTGACCGACGCGTGGGCGAAGATCTGATCACCTGAGCCTTCTTCCCCACCCTCCGCCGAAGGGCGGCCCCGCTCCCCGCGGGGCCGCCCTTCGGCGTCTCCCGGTCCGCTCAACATCACAGTCGTACGACCAAACATGCCTGAATGCGGGTGATTTGCCCGTGATGGACCAGTGCGCCGCAACCGCGACCAGCCCCGGTCGTTCTAATCTGACGACTGTCATATCCCTGCGGCCCCCAGGATGGATCCTCATGTCAGCGGCACCGCCTGACAACGACGTGCTGTGGGCCCGAGGGATCGTCAAGTCCCATGACGGCGCCCCCGCCCTGCGCGGCATCTCGATCGGCGTCCGCGACGGCGAGGTGCTCGCCGTCACCGGCCCGCGCGGCTCCGGCAAGAGCACCCTGCTCGGCTGCCTCTCCGCGCAACTCCCGGTCGACGAGGGCGAGGTCTGGTTCAACAGCGCCCCCGTGCACACCCTCACCCGAGCCGGGCGCGAACGGCTGCGCCGCGACCGCTTCGGCTTCGTCGGATCCAAGCCGCACCTGGTGCCCGAACTGACCGCCCGGGAGAACGTCGCCCTGCCGCTGCTGCTCGCCGGAGCCGGCAACAAGGCCGCCTACACCGCCGCCGACGAGTGGCTGGAACGCCTCGACGTCGGCGACTGCGCCCGACTGCGCCCCGAGCGGCTGATCCAGAGCAGGCGCCAACGGGTCGCCGTCGCCCGGGCCCTGGCCCCGCTGCCGCCCGTGGTCTTCGCCGACGACCCCACCGCCCCGCTGCACCGCGAGGCCGCCGACCAGGTCATGCGGATACTGACCAGCGCGGCCCGATCGCACCAGCTCACCCTCGTCCTGGCCACCCACGACCCCGAGCTCGTCCGGTTCGCGGACCGCGCCGTCGCCCTCGTCGACGGGCGGCTCACCGCCCCCGCCGCTCCCGTCCCGCGCGGCAGCGTCGCCCCCGGGGCCGCCGGAGCGCCGGCCGTCACGGCCACCCACCGCTGACGACGCCGAGCGCTGAAAGAGTCGACGTGTTCTATCTCCGTCTGGCCCGGGGCTACCGGGTGTCCGACCTCGGCCGCTGGCTGCTCACCGCGCTGGCCGCCGCCGTGGTCGCCGCCTTCCTGCTGCGCTCCCTCGGCCGGGCGATGAGCGACCCGACCGGCGGCGGCGACCCGCTGGTCCGGCTGCTCTGGTGCCTGCCCCCGCTCGCCGCCGTCGCCTGGTTCGCGGCCGTCGCCGCCCGCGCGGTGCCCGCCCGGCGACCGGAGCGGATCGCCGGCCTCGCCGCCGCCGGCGCCGGCCCGCTCCGCGTCCGGGCCCTCGTCGCCGGGGAGGTCGCGCTCGCCTGCACCCTCGGCAGCGTGCTCACCCTGCTGCTCTTCCTGGTGCTGCGCAACGACGTCGCCGGGCCCGCGCTCGCCGCCGACCTCGGCATGGGCGTACCGCTGCCGCCCGCCGCGCCGATCGCCCTGCTCGCCCTGGTGCCGCTCACCGCCGGCACCGCCGCCGCCTGCGCGATGCCCGTCCACGACACCCTGCCCGGCGGCCGGGTCCAGGCCCCGACCGGCTTCGGCGTCTGGCGGATCGCCCTGGCCACCGGGCTGGGCGTGATCGGCGCCGCCCTCGAACTCATCGCGCTGCGGCCCGGCGCCGAGGCCGACGGCCGCCCCGTCCACCTGCCCGCCGGCCTCGGCACCACCAGCACCGCCGCCCTCGGCGGCTGGGCCGCCAGTGCGCTCGGCCTCGCGCTGCTCACCGGACCGCTGCTGGCCTGGGCCGGACGGCTGCTCGCCGCGGGCCGGCCCACCCCGCTGCGGCTGCTGGCCGGGCGCGGGCTCACCGCCCAGGCCCGCCGGCTCGGCGCGCCGCTGGCCGTGCTCACCCTCGCCGTCGCCCTGGTGCTCACCACCGTCCGCTACTGGATCGGCACGCCCGACAGCGCCGACGCGCTGCCCGCGGTCGAGGCCTGCCTGGTGCTCGGCTGCGCCGTCGCGGCGGTGCTCGCCCGGCTCGCCGAGGTCCGCACCGACCGCCGGGAGGTCACCGAAGCGCTGCTGCGCTTGGGCACCTCGCCCCGGCTGCTGTTCGGCGCGGTGGCGCTGCGCACCCTGGCGGTGGGCAGCACCCTACTGCTGACCGGTGGGGCGACCGCCGCGCTGGCGGCGGCCGGCCTCCGGTAGCGGCGGCTCGTACGGGAGGGCTCAGCCCGCCGCGGCGAGCTGGCCGCAGGCGCCGTCGATCTCCTGGCCGCGGGTGTCGCGGACGGTCGTCGGGACGCCGTGCGACTGGAGCCGGCGGACGAACTCGCGCTCGTCCTCCGGCCGGGAGGCCGTCCACTTGGAACCCGGCGTCGGGTTCAGCGGGATCAGGTTGACGTGCACCCGGCGGTTCTTGATCAGCCGGCCGAGCAGGTCGGCCCGCCACGCCTGGTCGTTGATGTCCTTGATCAGCGCGTACTCGATGGAGACCCGGCGGCCGGACTTCTCCGCATAGTTCCAGGCCGCGTCCAGCACCTCGGCGACCTTCCAGCGGGTGTTCACCGGAACCAGCTCGTCGCGCAGCTCGTCGTCCGGGGCGTGCAGCGACAGCGCCAGGCGGCAGCTGAGGCCCTCGTCGGCGAACCGGTGCATCGCCGGGACGAGGCCGACGGTGGACACCGTGATGCCGCGCTGCGACAGTCCGAAGCCGTCCGGTGCCGGGTCGGTCAGCCGGCGGATGGCGGCCAGCACCCGGTTGTAGTTGGCCAGCGGCTCGCCCATGCCCATGAAGACCACATTGGACAGCCGCGCCTCGCCGCCGGGGACCTCACCGGTCTTGAGCGCGCGCATCCCCGCGGCGATCTGCTCGACGATCTCGGCGGTGGAGAGGTTGCGGGTCAGCCCGGCCTGGCCGGTGGCGCAGAACGGGCAGTTCATGCCGCAGCCGGCCTGCGAGCTGATGCACATGGTGACCCGGTCCGGGTAGCGCATCAGCACGGACTCCACGAGCGTGCCGTCGAAGAGCTTCCAGAGCGTCTTGCGGGTGGCGTCGTCGTCGCAGGAGACGTGCCGGACCACCGACATCAGCTCGGGCAGCAGGCTCCCGGTGAGCTTCTCCCGGCTGGCGGCGGGGATGTCCGTCCAGCTCGCCGGGTCGTTCGACATCCGGCCGAAGTAGTGGTTGGAGAGCTGCTTGGCGCGGAACGGCTGCTCGCCCAGCTCGGCGACGGCCTCCTTGCGCTCGGCGGGGCTCAGGTCGGCGAGGTGTCGCGGGGGCTTGGCGCCGCGCGGCGCGACAAACGTGAGTTCTCCGGGCTTAGGCATGGTGGTTCAAGTGTCGCAGACGCCGGAAGTCCGCCCGGCCCGCGTGGGCGGGCGCGGGCGGGCGCGGGCCGGGCACCTGCGGGGAGTCCGAGGTCAGGGCCTCGCGACGGCGCTCCAGCCGCCGAACGAGCCGTCCGGCCGCTGCCGGCTCTGGCGCAGCCGGCCGTCCGGGCCGAGCGCCACCAGGGCCGTCAGGCCGTCACGATCGACACCGGCGGCGGGCGCCCCGACGACGAAGCCGTCCAGGTCGCTCCAGCCGCCGAACCGCCCGTCGGCGCCCTGGCGGTTGACGCTGACGCCGCCGTCCCGGTTGCGTACGGCCACCACCATCCGGTGCGGGGACGGGCCGCCGCCCGACGCCACGGCCGGCTCGCCGCTGCCGCCGTGGTCCGGGCCGCCGCCCACCGGGGCGGCCTCCGGTGACCACGGGCCGCCGGGCTCGCTCTGGACGAGGCGCATGGTGTACGAGCTGGTGGCCGCGCCGGGCGCCGGATCGCCCGAGAGCTGCCGGTAGAACAGCACCAGGCGGCCGTCGGGGTCGCTGCCCACGCCGACGTCGCCGACCGGGGCGACGGCCGGGAAGCCGGGGTCCGGCGCGAGGGCCGCGTCGGGCGCGGGCTGGGACCAGTGCAGGACGGTCGGGCGGGTGTTCGCCGACGCGGCGACGGCGAACAGCTCGATCCGGCCGTCCGGGCCGGTGGCGGCCGAGGGCGCGTCCTGGACACCCGTGCCGCCGAGGTCGGTCCATTCGCCCCACGGCCCGTCGGGCCCGGTCTGCGCCTTGCCGCTGATGCCGCCGCGGCGGTTGCGGACGAACAGGTGCAGCCGGCCCTCGCCGTCGGCGGCGACGGCGGGCAGGCTCACCTGGAGCGCGGGGTTGTCGAGCTTGGAGGCCTCCGCCGGGGCGACGGGTTCGGGGCTGCCCAGTCCGGACCAGCTCCAGCCGCCGGCCGGGTCCTGGGCGCGGGAGACGGTTTCGCCGGTGTCGGCGCGCTGCCCGAGGACCACGATCCCTCCGTCCCGGCGGCGGGTCACCGTCACGCCGTCCGCCAGCGGTCCCCCCGGGCCGCCGTGCGGGAGCGGGCCGTGCCACACCTTGTCCTGGTCCTCGGCCCATTCGAGCAGCGACCCGCTCTCCACCGCGAAGGCGTGCAGCAGACCGGCCCGGTCGGCGGCCACCACCTGGCTGGACCGGGGGTGGCGCAGGTACTGCCGGGACAGCCAGGACGAGTACGCGCTCTCGGCGAAGGCGGCTCCGGTGGGCAGCCTGACGTCCCGCCCGGCGTACCGCACGAAGGTGGCCTGCTTGTCGGCGGTCTCCGCGCTGGAGAGGGCGGCCGGCGAGGACCAGGTGTTGTAGTCGCGGTAGTGCTCGACCAGCGCCCGGCGGCCGGTCGACGTGTAGGCGTCGACGGCCGCGTCCGCGAACCACGCGGTGGAGATGTGGTCCGGGTGGTCGTGCTCCGCGTGGGAGGACCAGAGCATCGGGTCCGGTGCCGGGTCCTGCAACCTGATCAGGGTGGGGCCCTGGTCCGCGAGCACGGCGCGCAGCATGCCGACGAGCTGCCTGCCGTCGTAGGCCTGCGGCCAGACGGTGCCGGGGCCGTCCATGTCCAGCGTCGTGGTCCGGGCGGGCGCGGCGGCGTTCCGGGTCTCCCAGAGCCGGCGCAGGGCGTTGCCGCCGAGGTAGGCGGAGTCGGCGAATTCGGGGAGGTCGAGGAAGACCAGCCGGATCGAGCGGTTCGTCTTGAGGGTGAACCGCTCGGCGACCGGGCCGTCCGGGGCGGGGCGGTAGTTCTCCCGGTCCCAGCAGGCCGGGCCCGGATCGTCGGCGCACTCGCCGGCCCCGGTGCCGGCCGCCTGGCCGGCCATCCGGGCGTAGGCGAGCCGGGCGCCGTCCTGGCGGTGGGCGGAGTAGGCCGCTCCGGTGCCGGCGGCGCCGCCGGTCACGTAGACGGTGGTCACCGTCAGGCCCGCCCGGATGCTGTTGGACAGGTCCGGGTTCATGAACAGCAGGTCGTCGTCCTGGTGGGCGACGATCTGGACGACCGTCGCGGGCCGGGCGAGCGCCCGCGCGGCCGGCGGCGGGGCCTTGGGCCCGGCTCTCAGTGCCGACAGCGGGTTCACCCCCGTCGCCAGCGCCACGGGACCCACCCACGTCTGCGACAGCGTCAAGGCCAACGCCGCCACGGCGGTCGTCACCCGCCCCACCCCGCACCCGCCCCTTCGTCCACCTGCCCGCGCCCGTCCCCCGAGAGCGTTTCGAAGGATTATCACACCTAGTCAGCGCGGGGTTGACAGCGCCGGTCGTGGACGGGACGCGGGCGGGCCCGGACGGCGGTCCGGCGGGCGAGGCGGGCCGTTCACTCCCCTTCGGCGGTGGGCCCGTGGGCCTCCGGAGCGGCCGGGCCGGCCGTCCCGGTCTCCGCGCCTTCCACGCCTTCCGCGACCTCCGCGGCCGAAGCGGCGGCTGCGGCTGCCGCCGCTTCGGCCTCGGCCTCGGCGGCCGCGATGGCCTCGGCGCTCTCGAAGGGGGACGGGACGGGGAAGTAGGCCCGCAGGAATGCGGTGACGGCCGCCTCCTGCTCCTGCGGGGACAGCTCGTCCTGGGTGCCGTCGGCGAGGCAGAAGCAGTCCGCCCAGCGTTCCTCCCCCAGTTCCGCGAGCCGGGCCAGGTCCTCGGTGCTGTCGGTGACGAAGTAGCCGTCGGAGAGCTGCCCCTCCACGGAACGGGCGGTCGCGTGGGCGTAGTGGACGGCCAGGGTGACCGGCGCCAGGTCGGTGGCGGCCCGGAAGGCCGAACCGACCGTGTCCTTCAGCTCGTCCGCGAACTTCTCCGCGCTCTCGGCCAGCACGCTGCGCCGCAGCGGGTGCGGGGTGTGCTTGAGGGTGCGGGGGTAGGTCTTGCCGACGGCGGCGGCCAGGGTGTCGCGGGTGTTCTTCAGCGCGGCGACGTAGACGGAGTCGTCGGCCTCGGCGGCGCCGGGCGGTATGACCCGGCCGTCGGGGAAGTAGCGGGGCAGGCCGTTGCCGAGGAAGAAGTCCTCCGGCACCAGGGTGCGGCCGAGGAAGACGTCGTCGTTCAGGTACAGGAAGTGCTCGGCGAGCCCGGGGATCAGGTGCAGCCGGCTCTCGATGGCGTGGGAGTTGAACACCGGTCCGACGCCGGCCCCGGCGAACAGGTCGCGGTGCGGGACGACCGTCAGGCCGGGCGCCTCGGTGTTCAGCCAGTGCGGCACCTGGTCGTCGGTGACCAGGTGCACGTGGCGGATCCAGGGCGCGTGGGCGGCGAGCGCGCGCAGGCAGTACCGGAGCTCGTCGCGGTTGCGGAAGCGCTGGTCGGCGTCGCCGGCGATGCCGCTGGCGGCGACACCGTCCTCCGCGGCGATCGGGCCCGCGGTGTGGGCGAGCCGGGCCCGGGCGGCGGCCCGGCGCTCCTGCCAGGCCGGGTCGGCGTCGTCGACCCAGGTGATCACGGCGTCGATGGGGAAGGTGACCTGGTCCGGCAGGTCGGTGGCGAAGACGTCGAGCAGCGGGTAGGCCCGCCCGTCGACGGTCTTCGTGGCGGTGGCCTCCAGCGAGGGCACCCACCAGCCGAGCGGGGTCTCGTCGATCGAGGCGATCGCGCCCGGGGACGGGGCGGCGGAGTCCCAGAACTCGACGTCGCAGCCGGTCTCGGCACCGTACAGCAGGGTGCCGATCGCCGCGGGCCGGTAGATCCGCACGCCCTTGACCCTGTCCGCGGGCCAGGGCTCCTCCTCCGGGGAACCGTCCTCGTCCGACGCGTCGCCCGGCTCCGGTGCCGCGTCCTCGCCCGGCTCGGTCGCCTCGTCGGTCGCCTCGCCGGCCGACTCGTCGTCCGGGGCGCTCTCAGGGGCCTCCATCAGGGCGACCGCGGTGGGCAGCTGCTCGGCCAGGACGGTGCCGAGCGTGCGCCCGTGCTCCAGCAGGTCCGCGTAGACGGCCTGTCCGGCGAACGTGGTGGACAGCGCCTCCAGCACGGCCGCCCGGTCGCCGGGGGCTATCGCGAGCCGGTGGCGCGGGTGCCGGTCGGGCACGATGCCGTGCGCGACGCCGGCCGCGTCCAGCACCTCGGCCACCTCGGCCAGGTTGCCGTCCCGGCGCTGCCCGGGCAGGAGCTTCCGGTGCGGCTCCGCCAGGACGTCACCGCAGCGGGTCACCTCGGTGAGGGCCTCGAACAGCTCCTGCTCGCGGGCTGCGCGCGCCAGGGTCAGCTGCTCGATCGGGGTCGGTGGCACCTCCACGACTTCCGGGGCCCCCTTGCCCCGGCCGCTCCGCCCGAAGGGCCGGCGACGGCGCGCCAGTGCGGCGAGCGGGCGCATCGCGGTGGCGAGACGGGCCGGGCGGACGGGCACGGGAACTCCAAGTGGGTGGGGGAAAACCGTGAAATGAGGGAAAGGAAGCGCGTTGGGTCCGAAAGTCCGATTCCGCCGACTTTCCCTCGCCGCGGAGCCGCACCGCCACGGCGCGAGACCCGTTGTGCTGCGGGAGATCGTATGCGACCGTGAGAATTTTTTGTTGAGTTCGAGTAACGATCAGGCGTCCTTTTGGGGCCGCGATGCCTTGCACCAGCGGGTATCCGCCACTCTGCGGCCTGCGCCCGGCCCCCGTTGCAGGGCCTTCCGGCAGATCGGGGATTCCCGTAAGTACCCGGCGCAATGCCAGAGCCTTACCGGGCAATGACCCGCCGCTTCCCGGCCTTGGACTTGCTCCGGAATCCCATCGCTCTTCCACTCGAAGCGAGTGCTCGATTTCGAGGCGGCCGGCCGGGGCCTATTCACCGGTGAATTGCCGCGAATCGCCGCCGGATCCGGGACGGTACGGAACAGGGCCCCGGACGCCTGGCGCCCGGGGCCCTGTCTGGTACGTGCGGGTCAGCTGCCGACGAAGGCCGCCAGCAGCAGCCAGACCACCGGGGCGGTCGGCAGCAGCGAGTCCAGCCGGTCCATGATGCCGCCGTGGCCGGGCAGCAGCGTGCCCATGTCCTTGATCCCGAGGTCGCGCTTGATCATCGACTCGCCCAGGTCGCCCAGGGTCGCGGTGACCGCCGCGCAACCGCCCAGGATCAGGCCCTGCCACCAGCTGCCGCCGTCGATGATCAGCTCCATCAGCAGCGCGCCCGCCAGCATCGACAGCGCGATGCCGCCGGCCAGGCCCTCCCGGGTCTTGCCCGGGCTGATCATCGGGGCCAGCTTGGTCTTCCCGAACTTGTAGCCCACCGCGTAGGCGCCGGTGTCGCTGCAGATCGTCACGATCAGGAAGAGCACGATCCGCTGGGGGCCGTCGTCGGCCGCCAGCATCATCGCCACGAAGGTGGCCAGGAACGGCACGTAGAAGGCGGTGAACACGCCCGCCGTTATGTCCCGCAGGTAGTCCTCCGGCGGCTCGGCCATCCGCCAGACCATCACCGCCAGGCCGGTCAGCGCCAGCGAGGCCGCGGCCCACTGGATGCCGGCCCAGTAACCGGTCGCCACCATCGCGATGCCGCCCACCACCAGCGGGACCAGCGGAGCCTTGATCTGCTTGCGCTCGGCGAGCCGACTGGTCAGCTCCCAGACGCCGACCGCGACCGCGGCCATCACGACGACCAGGAACAGCGCCTTCACCACGAACAGCGAGGCGACGATCACCGCGCCGAGGCCGACGCCCACGCCTATGGCGGCCTGGAGGTTACGGCCACCGCGCTGCTTGCGCGGCTGCGGCTGCGGGGCGGGCTCGGCGGCCACGGGTGTCTCCTGCCCTGGGTGGGACGACGGCACGAAGTGGGGCTGCCCGGCCGCCGGGTGGTTCGCCGGCGGCGCGGGATGCACCGGTGCCCCCGGGTGCGGCATGGCGCCGCGATCGGGGGCGGGGGTGGCGTCGTCGGATATCGCGCGCAGCACGACGGTCTCCGTCACGCCCGGCGGCGCCTGTTGGGACTGCTCGTCCCGGAACAGCGGGCCGCTCAGCCGGCCGGACTCCCTGGCCTGCCCCTCGGCGGGGTCGGAGGGTCCGCCGGTGGCAGGCCGTCCGGGGGCCGCGCGCCGGCCCCGGGCGGCCGCCCGACCGGAGTCGGGCGTGCCGGGCGGCGGGCCGGGGTCGGCCGGTACGGGAGGCATGACCCGAGTCTCCTCCGCGTCGCCGCCCCAGTACACCGGAGGCTGCTGCGACTGATCCGAACGGAGGCCCGGCGCCCCCGGAGCGACGCCCGGCGTGCCCGGGGGCACGGCCTGGCCGCCCGGGTGGCCGGGGTGTCCCCGGTCCGGCCGCTCGCCGTACCCCGGCACCGGGTGGACCGGGGTACGGGCGGCCTGCGGCTGCGGCGCCGGACGGTAGGGCTGGAACTGCTGGTCGGACGGGCCCCAGTAGCCGGGGGCGTCAGGGGCGTCGTTCATCAGACCTCGAGCAGCTCGGCTTCCTTGTGCTTCAGCAGCTCGTCGACCTGCGCCACGTACTTGGCCGTGGTGTCGTCGAGCTCCTTCTCGCCGCGGCGGCCGTCGTCCTCGCCGACCTCGCCGTCCTTGACCAGCTTGTCGATGGCGTCCTTGGCCTTGCGGCGCACCGAACGGATCGACACCTTGGCGTCCTCGCCCTTGGTGCGGGCGATCTTGATGAACTCCCGGCGGCGCTCCTCGGTCAGCTCGGGCAGCACCACGCGGATGATCGAGCCGTCGTTGGACGGGTTGACGCCCAGGTCGGAGTCGCGGATCGCCTGCTCGATGGCCTTCAGCGCGGTCTTGTCGAACGGCGAGACGACCGCCATCCGCGGCTCCGGCACCGAGAACGAGGCCAGCTGGTTGATCGGCGTGACGGCGCCGTAGTACTCCGCGACGATCTTGGCGAACATCGCCGGGTGCGCACGGCCGGTGCGGATGGCCGCGAGGTCGTCCTTGGCGACGCTGACGGCCTTCTCCATCTTCTCCTCGGCCTCGAGGAGGGTCTCTTCGATCACTGTGGTCTCCCTGTCCGGTTCATCTGCTGTTGTTCCGACCGGTCCCGGCGCGGTGGCCGGTCGCGGCCGTCGGCGCCGTCCGGTACGGCTGGTTGCTGCTCAGGCCCGGACAGAATCCTGGCTGATGAGTGTGCCGATCTTCTCACTCTTCACCGCACGTGCGATATTGCCCTCCGCCAGCAGTTCGAAGACCAGCATCGGAAGGTTGTTGTCCTTGCACAGCGTGATCGCGGTGAGGTCGGCCACCTTGAGGTCGCGCGCGATGACCTCGGAGTACTCCAGGGCGTCGAACTTGACCGCGTCCGGGTTGGTGCGCGGGTCGGAGTCGTAGACGCCGTCCACGCCGTTCTTGCCCATCAGCAGGACGTCGGCGTGGATCTCCAGGGCGCGCTGGACCGCCGTGGTGTCGGTGGAGAAGTACGGCATGCCCATACCGGCGCCGAAGATCACGACGCGGCCCTTCTCCAGGTGCCGGACGGCCCGGAGCGGCAGGTACGGCTCGGCGACCTGACCCATGGTGATGGCGGTCTGGACCCGGGTCTCGATGCCCTCCTTGACCAGGAAGTCCTGGAGCGCGAGGCAGTTCATGACGGTGCCGAGCATGCCCATGTAGTCGGAGCGGGCCCGGTCCATGCCGCGGACCTGGAGCTCGGCCCCGCGGAAGAAGTTGCCGCCGCCGATGACCACCGCGACCTCGGTACCGGCGCGGACGACCGTGGCGATCTCACGGGCGATCGCGTGCACGACGTCCGGGTCGACGCCGAGCCCGCCGCCACCGGCGAAGGCTTCACCGGACAGCTTGAGCAGCACCCGGCGGCGCGAGCCGGCCTTGGGGTCCTGCGCGGTCTCCTGCGTCTCCTGCATGGACTTCTCCTTTTTGCACCTACTGGTCACAGGCGCGGGTTTGCGGAATCCCCGCCTGCGCGTACACGCGAGGAGGCCACTGCCGCGGGAACCGGTTCGGTGTCCTGCACGGCAATGGCCTCCTCGTCGTTCATGGTGCCGACGCGAGCCCGCCCGTTGACGGTGGGCGCGGGGTGAGCCCGTTCGGCGTTCCTCCCGCCCGGGTCAGCGGGCGGGGGCGGTTCCCAGCCTAGAGGGGCCGGGGACCCGGTGGAACGTGGCTCAGGCGCCGACGCGGAAGCGCGCGAAGCCCTTGAGGGTGACGCCGGCCTCGTCGAGGACCTTCTGGACGGTCTTCTTGTTGTCCTTCGCGAAGGCCTGCTCCAGAACGGAGTTCTCCTTCACGAAGCCGGTGACGCGACCCTCGACGATCTTCGGCAGGGCGGCCTCCGGCTTGCCCTCCTCGCGGGCGGTGGCCTCGGCGACGCGGCGCTCGTTCTCGAGCTCCTCGGCCGGGATCTGCTCGCGGGAGAGGTACTTCGGGGCGAAGGCGGCGATGTGCTGCGCGACGTCCTTGGCGACCTCGGCGTTCTCCTTGTCCAGCTCGACCAGGACGCCGACGGCCGGCGGCAGGTCGGGGCTGGTCTTGTGCAGGTAGACCGCGACGAAGCCGTCACCGTCGAAGCGGGCGAAGCGACGGAAGACGATCTTCTCGCCCAGGGTCGCGTTGGCCTCGTCGACGAACTGCTGGACGGTCTTGCCGGCCTCGATCTCGGACGCCAGGGCGGCCTCCAGGTCGGCCGGGGCCGACTTGGCGACGTGGGCGGCGATCGCGTCGGCGACCTCGACGAACTTCTCGCCCTTGGCGACGAAGTCGGTCTCGCAGTTCAGCTCGACCAGGACGCCGGACTTCTTGTCCTCGGCGATCAGCGCGGCGACGGCGCCGTTCGAGGCGTCACGGCCCTCGCGCTTGGCAACGCCCTTCTGGCCCTTGATGCGCAGGAGCTCGACGGCCTTCTCGACGTTGCCCTCGGCCTCGTCCAGGGCCTTCTTGCAGTCCATCATGCCGGCGCCGGTGAGCTCACGGAGCTTCTTGACGTCCGCGGCGGTGAAGTTCGCCATGGTGTGAATCTCTTCTCGCGTCTCGCGTGTCTGCGTGGAGTGGCGCCGGGACCGGTGGTTCGGTCCCGGCGCGGGAGAGAGGGGCACCTGCCGGCTTCGTACCGGCGGGTGCCCCTCACCCTTGGTACGTCAGGCCTGCTCGGCCGGCGCCTCGGTGGCCTCGGCGGCGGGGGCCTCGGCGGCGGCGGGGGCCTCCTCGGCCTTCTTCTCGCCCTCGAGGAGGTCCTTCTCCCAGGCGGCCAGCGGCTGGTCGGCGCCCGGCTCGGCCTTGGCGTCGCCCTTGGCGACACCGGCGCGGGACTTCAGACCCTCGGCCACGGCGTCGGCGATCACGCGGGTCAGCAGGGTGACGGAGCGGATCGCGTCGTCGTTGCCCGGGATCTTGTAGTCGACCTCGTCCGGGTCACAGTTGGTGTCGAGGATGGCGACGACCGGGATGTTCAGCTTCCGGGCCTCGCCGACCGCGATGTGCTCCTTCTTGGTGTCCACGATCCAGACGGCGCTGGGGACGCGCTGCATGTCGCGGATACCGCCGAGGGTCTTCTCCAGCTTGTCGTGCTCGCGCTGGAGGACCAGGAGCTCCTTCTTGGTGAGGCCGGAACCGGCCACGTCCGAGAAGTCCAGCTCGCCGAGCTCCTTCAGGCGCTGGAGGCGCTTGTAGACGGTCGAGAAGTTGGTCAGCATGCCGCCGAGCCAGCGCTGGTTCACGTAGGGCATGCCCACGCGGGTGGCCTGCTCGGCGATGGCCTCCTGGGCCTGCTTCTTCGTGCCGACGAAGAGGACGCTGCCGCCGTGGGCAACGGTCTCCTTGATGAACTCGAAGGCGCGGTCGATGTAGTTCAGCGACTGCAGGAGGTCGATGATGTAGATGCCGTTGCGCTCGGTGATGATGAAGCGCTTCATCTTCGGGTTCCAGCGGCGGGTCTGGTGACCGAAGTGGACGCCGCTCTCCAGCAGCTCCCGCATCGTGACGACGGCCATGTGCCGTGCTCCTTGGTGTTACGGCCCGGCGGCGGCACTGCGTCGCAGTGATCGCCCACAGCCGGGTCAGGCTCGGTTTGTCCGTGGCGGCCAGGTGACAGCCACGCCTGACGCCCCGAACGTGCCGAGCCGCTTCCACCCGCCCGGCCAGGGGCCGGTCGGGCTCGGCGGACCGAGCGGCACTCGCACCTGGCGGGGCCGCGGAGAACCGCGTCCGACCACCGGTGGCGGGGCGTGCGAAGTCGACCCGGCGGACCGGGTCGCGTGTGAAGTGTACGGGAAGCGCCGAGGGGCGGGCGACTCCACGCGTGACCGAGGGCCCGGCGGCGACCCGGCAAGCGCCTGGCAAACGGCCGGGACGGGCGGGTTCGGCGGGGCGCCGTGGCGGAGTCGGGCGGCTGCGGCGGAGTCGGCGCGGGGGCCGGGTGGAAGGCCGGGTGGGGCGGTCCGGGCCCGGGCTAGGCGGGGCGGTGGCTGGGGTCGGCTGAGGGGGCGGAGCCCGTCGGGCGCCTGCCCGGGGTCCGTCGCCGGTATGCCGTTTGTACACCGGATGGCGGCGTCCGTACACCCGTCAGGGGGATGGCGATCCGGCGCGGGGGCGGTTTGTCCACAGGAATCCGGATGTGGGTGGTGCGGGGGCTGCCGGGCGGCGAACCTTCGGGCATGACTGGTCGCGGGTGGTTCGGCGGGGTGGTTCGGGGCGGCGGGCGGCGGGCGCCCGGGGCGCTCCCGGTGGGGGTGGCGGGGGTGACGGCGGTGGTGACGGCGGTAGCGGTGCTGTTCGGGGCGTCGAGCGCTCCGGCGGCGTCGCGAGGCATCGGGGTGGTTGGGGTGTCCGGTCCGGGTGACGTTCCGGGTCCGGATGGCGGTGCCGGGCGGGGTGGTGCGCGGGCCTGGCCGGTGGGCGGGCGCGGCGGGATGCTGGGGCGCTTCGAACCGCCGGCGAAGCCCTGGGCCGCCGGGCACCGGGGCGTGGACCTCGCCGCCGACGCCGGGGAAGGGGTACGGGCGGCCGCACCGGGGCTGGTCGTGTTCTCCGGGGTGGTGGCGGGCCGGCCGGTGGTGACCGTCTCCCACCCGGGCTCGGGCTCTCCCCCG
The DNA here is from genome assembly GCF_055575155.1 of Kitasatospora sp. NPDC034533. Lineage (NCBI taxonomy): Bacteria > Bacillati > Actinomycetota > Actinomycetes > Kitasatosporales > Streptomycetaceae > Kitasatospora > Kitasatospora sp. NPDC034533. The sequence continues at coordinate 50,425 of NZ_JBVITE010000037.1, read as the reverse complement.
CTCCGGACCACCTACCTGCCCGTCGCCGGCTCCGTCCCGGTCGGCACCGCCGTGGCCGCCGGGCAGGTGATCGGACAGCTCGCTCCGGACGGCCGTCACTGCCCCGGGCGAGACTGCCTGCACTGGGGACTGCTGCGCGGGAACCGCTACCTGGACCCGCTGGCCCTGTTCGGCGTCGGCACCGTACGGCTTCTGCCGCTGAGCGGCTGAACGGTCTGAGCGGGTAGGGCGCCGTCCCCATCGCCCGGGACGCGGCGGGGCGGGCCGGGGCAGGCCTGGGCGGGCTGCGGGTCGGGCGACGGCCCGACGGCGGCTCAGACCAGGAAGCGGCGGCGGCCCGAGGGCTCGCTCAGGCCCGGCCGAGCCCGTGCAGCACCAGCGCGACGGCCGCGTCGGCGATCTCCTCGGGGCTCTCGGTCGCACAGCCGCCACGTCCCCCGGCCGCGGCCTGCTCGGCCCGGCGGGTCGCCGCTTCGACGACGCCCTGCACCAGGGCCGCGGCGAGCCGGGGCTGCTCGTGGCCGAGGTCCTCCAACGTCCGCCCGACCAGACCGGCCAGCCGGCCGTGCGCCGACCTGATCCGCTCGCGCGCGGCCTCGTCGAGCTCCAGGGCCGAGATCGCCACGACCGCGCGGTGCCGAGGGTCGGCGGCCAGCGCCAGTTGGCCCCGGACGTAGGCCTCGATCCGCTCGACGGCGGTGTCGCAGCTCTCCATCCCGGCCTCGATCTCGGCCGCCCAGAGCGGGAAGTCCACCTCGCAGAGCGCCTCGACCACGGCGGCGCGGGAGCGGAAGTACTCGTAGACCGAGGAGCGCGCCAGCCCGGTGCGCGCCGCGAGCGCGGGGAAGGTCAGCGCCTCCATACCGCCCTCGGTGAGCAGGATGCGGGCAGCATCGAGGAGGGCTGCCCGCTGGAGCTGGCGATGCTCGGCCACCGTGGCCGCTCGGATCTTCGGCACGCTCCCACTGTACGGAGCCCTACTTGCGGCCGATACGGCGCCGCGCATCAGCCGACCGACTCACGGGCGGCCGGCTGCCGACGGCAGGCTCCCGACGACAGGCTCCCGAGGGCAGGCTCACGCGGGTCGGAAGTCCCGACGCCCTATCGGATGTCCGACAGCTTGGCGCGCAGTTGGAGGACGGACTTGGTGTGGATCTGACTCACCCGGCTCTCCGTCACCCCCAGCACCTGTCCGATCTCGGCGAGGGTGAGCCCCTCGTAGTAGTAGAGCGTCACCACCGTCTTCTCCCGCTCGGGGAGGGTGTTCACCGCCTGGGCCAGCAGTCGGCGCAGCTCCCTGTCCTCGGCCACCTCGACCGGGTTGTCCGCGCCGTGGTCCTCCAGGGTGTCCATCAGGCTCAGCCGGTCGCCGCCCTCCCCCACCGGGTGGAGCAGTTCGTCCAGTGCCACCACGTTGGCGAGCGACAGCTGGCTGAAGATGGCGTGCAGGTCCTCGATCGCGATGCCCATCTCGGCCGCGACCTCGGGCTCGTGCGGTGTCCGGCGCAGCCGGGCCTCCAGCGTGGCGTACGTCCGCTCGACCGCCTTCGCCTTCTGCCGCACCGAGCGCGGGATCCAGTCCAGGGCGCGCAGCTCGTCGATGATCGCACCGCGGATGCGGCTGATCGCGTAGGTCTCGAACTTGATGGCGCGGTCGATGTCGAACTTCTCGATCGCGTCGATCAGCCCGAAGACCCCCGAGGAGACGAAGTCCGCCTGCTCGACGTTGGAGGGCAGCCCGACCCCGACCCGCCCCGCGACGTACTTGACGAGCGGTGAGTAGTGCAGGATCAGCTGCTCCCGCAGCCGCTGGTCTCCGGTCACCTTGTAGGAGCGCCAGAGGTCCTCCAGCGCGGTGCGCCCCTGGGCCGCACCCTCCCGGGTGTCCTGCCCGTGGTCGCCGGCCGTCGCCCGCCCCCGGCGGAGCGGGGACACCGGCGAACCGAACGAAGGGGAGGCGGCGCCCGGGGCTCGGGAGGCGGCGCCCGAGACCGGCGCGTTTCCGTTCGGCGCGGGCGCACCAGCCACGCCCGCGCCGGGGGGCACGCCGGCGGGCGCGGTGGCGGGCGCTTCGACGCTGTCGGCGGGGTCGCCGCCCTGCGCCGCCTCAGCACCCCGAGCCGCATCCGCGGGCTGGCCTGGCACCACCGTCGACCGACCGCCCTGGCGTGACAGGCCTCCCATCGTCCCCGCCGACTTGGCCGGGAAGTCGGGCGCGGGGCGCCGCTCGGTCCGCGGCACTCCCGAGGACCGAGTGCCACCGGTCACCCTGTGTCCGGGAATGTGTGTGGGCATGCGTGGGTCTGCGCCGTTCTGCCGAGTCATGTGCTGATAGGGAAGGCATGTGGAGCGTAGCGTGACCGACTCACTGCGAAGCGCTACCGCCACTCGGTCGTCCCCCGATCCGGTGGCGATGGGGCCCCGGATCCGGGCAACGAGTGGAAGAACCGGATCAGCAGGTCAGCCGAGCGGCTCCGATGCGCGTTCCCCCGGCGCGAAGGTGTTCTCCGTTCCGGCGCCCTCACCTCCTCCGCACCACGCGCCAGTGCGCGCCGTGCCGCTCCACGAAACCGAGCGAGCCCAACTCGTAGAGCCGTTGTAGTACTTCGTCCGGCGGGAGTCCGGACTGCCGGGCCAGTCGCTCGACCGGTGCGCCCTCAGCCGTCGCGGGCACGGCCTCCAGCACCCGGGCCACCACCGGCTCCAGCAGGTCGCGCGGGAGCACCGGGCCGCTGCGCTGCGGTGCCAGGTCGTCCCCGATCGCCCCGATCAGGTCGGTGATCTCGGCCGCGTCGGTGACCAGGGTGGCGCCGCCGCTGCGGATCAGGGCGTGCACCCCGGCGGAGAGCTCCGAGGTCACCGGGCCGGCCACGCCCATGGTGTGGCGGTTGAGGTCCCGCGCCCGTCTGGCCGTGCTCAGGGCCCCGCTGCGCACCGCCGCCTCGACCACCACCGTGCCCCTGGTGAGCGCCGCGATGACCCGGTTGCGCAGTACGAAGCGGAAGCGGTTCGGGTGCTCCCCGGGAGGGAGTTCGCTGATCAGCAGGCCCTGAACGCCGATCCGCCGGATCAGTTCGGTGTTGCCCCTGGGATAGGCCACGTCGACTCCGCAGGCGAGCACGGCCGCGGTCATCCCGCCGACCGCGAGCGCCCCGCGGTGCGCGGCCGCGTCGATCCCGTAGGCCGCGCCGGAGATCACCACCCAGCCGCGCTCAGCCAGTTGGGCCGCCAACTCCCCCGCGACGTGGGCGCCGTAGGCCGTGCAGGCCCGGGAACCCACCATCGCGACCGAGCGGAGCGCGAGCAGCCGCAGCGAGCCGGTGCCCGTCACCCAGAGCCCGACCGGACGCCCGTCGCCCAGATCGTCCAGTTGACTGGGCCATTCCGTGTCCCCCGGAATGATGAACCGCCCACCGGCGTCCCGTACCCGTTTCAGGTCCAGCCGCGGATCCAGCCCCGGGAGCCGCGCCTGGTATCCCGCCAGCCGGGTGGAGTCCAGCCCGGGGTGGTCCGGCACCGTTCCGTCCCTGATCGCCTGGACCACCTCGACGGCGGGGAGCTGGGCGAGCCACCGGCCCACCACGGCGTCCCCCGGTTCGCTGAGCCGGCCGAGCAGCACCCGGGCGAGGCGCTCGGGATCGGGCTCGACGCTGGCCTCGGCAACGGTCTCGGCCTCGGCCTCGGCAACGGTCTTGGTCTCGGTCTCGGTCTCGGTCTCGGTCTCGGTCTCGACCGCACCGAGGATGCGGGGTTGCCCCGACAGCCGGTTCATGCCTCACCCTCCGGGATCTCGTGCTGCTCCTGGCGGACCTCGGGCTTCTTGGATCTGCCACCGCCCGGACCGCCGCGTTGCGCCGGGATGCCGCCGAGCCGGCCGAAGACCCGTTCGGCCAGCGGCAGTCCTTGCTCCACCCCGGTGCGCAGGACCAGGGCGGTGCGCACGTCCCGCTGGTCCGGTCGGTCGCGCCCGGCGAGGTCGGCGACCGTCCAGGCGACCCTGAGCACCCGGTCCAGGCCCCGGGCCGTCAACAGCCCGCGCTCCAACTGCCGCGCGACATCGTTGAGCGCTCCGGACGCGAGCGGCCAGCGGGTGCGCAGTTCATGGCCCGGCACCTCCGCGTTGGTCCGCCACGGGGTGTTCGCCAGCCGGGCCGCCGCCCGTTCCCGCGCGGCCAGCACCCGGGCCGCGACGGTCTCGGTGGTCTCCGCCGTGGTGTCCCGTTCCATGAGTTCGGCCCTGGTCACCGGGGCCACCTGGACCTGGAGGTCGACCCGGTCCAGCAGCGGCCCGGAGAGCCGCCCCTGGTAGCGGCTGACCATGGCCGGGGTGCACTCGCAGCCCTCGCCCCGCCGGGAGTACCGGCCGCACGGACAGGGGTTGGCCGCCAGGCAGAGGAGGAAGCGGGCCGGGAGCCGCAGCGATCCGGCCGAGCGGGCGATCACCACCTCGCCCGACTCCAGGGGCTGGCGCAGCGCGTCGAGCACCCGGACCGGGAACTCCGGCGCCTCGTCCAGGAAGAGCACCCCCCGGTGGGCCAGCGAGACCGCTCCCGGTCTCGGCAGGCCGCTGCCGCCGCCGACGATCGCCGGCATCGTCGTGGAGTGGTGCGGAGCGCAGTAGGGCGCTGTGTCGATCAGGGGGCGCCCGGCCGGGAGCAGGCCCGCCACCGAGTGGACGGCGGTGACCTCCAGCGCCTCCTTCTGGGTCAGCGGCGGGAGCAGCGCGGGCAGCCGCTCGGCCAGCATCGTCTTGCCCGCGCCCGGCGGCCCCTTCAGGTAGAGGTGGTGTCCACCGGCGGCGGCGATCTCCAGGGCTCGCCGGGCCTCGTACTGGCCCGCCACATCGGCCATGTCCAGCCGGGCGGCCCTGTCGTCGGGCAGGCCCCGCACCCCCGCGGCGGGCAGCATCAGGCCGGCCATCAGCGGATCCGGGCGGCCGCCGATCGGGTCGGGCGGCTCCTCCGGTGCCGCCGCTCCGGTCAGGTCCGCGATGAGCTGGCGCAGACTGCGGACTCCGATCACCGTCACCCCGGGGACGAGTGAGGCCTCGGGTGCGGTCTGCTCGGCGACCACGACCCGCTCGTACCCGGCGTCGGCGGCGGCCAGCACCGACGGCAGGACCCCTCGGACCGGCCGCACCCGGCCGTCCAGCCCCAGCTCGCCGATGATCAGCAGGTCGGCGATGGCGGAGGGGTCGAGCCGCTCGGCGGCGGCCAGCACGGCGCAGGCCACCGCGAGGTCGAAGCCGCTGCCGCTCTTGGGCACCGAAGCGGGGCTCAGGCCGACCGTCAGCTTGCGCTGCGGCCAGGCCTCGCCGCTGTTCACCACGGCGGCGCGGACCCGGTCCCGGGCTTCGGTGAGTGCCTTGTCGGGCAGGCCGACCAGGGTGAACGCGGCCACCCCGGGCTCCAGATCGGCCTGGACCTCGACGATCACTCCGTCGACGCCGACCAGCGCGACGGAACAGGTGCGGGCGAAAGCCATCTCAGACCACCCCCCGCAGGTGGTCGACCAGGGCCGCACCCCGCGCCCGGTTGACCACCGCGACCAGGTCGATCCGCACCCCGCCCGGTGGAGCGGGTGGCCATTGCGGATCGCTGGGCCCCGGGTCGTAGCCGGGGCCGGCCAGCCGGGCGAAGTGGCCGGGCCAGCGCTCGGCCATCCAGCGTTCGGCGAGGCGTTGCAGCCGGGCGGCCTTGGTCTGGTCGATGGCCTCGGTGGGCTGCTGGAAACCCCGCTCGGAGCGGGTCTTCACCTCGCAGACCGCCACGGTGTCGCCGTCGAGGGCGACGATGTCCAGCTCGCCCTCGACGCAGCGCCAGTTGCGGTCGAGGATGCGGAGCCCGGCCTCCGTGAGTCGGCGGGCGGCGACCCGCTCCCCGTAGCGGCCGAGCCCGGTCCTGGTGCTGCGGTCCGGGGTCGCCCGCGAGGCCTCCCCGGCTGCGGCCGTGTCCGGTACGGCCTGGTCCTGCACGACGGTGTGCTGCATGGTGACCACCTCCGCCGAGGAGGCTGCACCAATGTTCGCGACGGGGCCCGGGAATTCCCTTTTCCTGTGGATAACTCGGACCTGTGGATAACTTTTGTCACCCGCAGGGGTGAGAAGACCCGTTCCCGCGAAATTCGGCTGGACAACGCGGGACGGAGTCGTCCAACGTCAGTTCCCGAAGCCGGACTCGTCCGAGGGCAGCTCCAGGTCGCTCTTCGCGAGTTCCTCGATGTTCACGTCCTTGAAGGTCAGCACCCGGACCTTGCGGACGAACCGGGCCGGCCGGTACATGTCCCAGACCCACGCATCCGCCATCGACACCTCGAAGAACACCTCGCCCTGGACCGAGTGCACCTGCAACTCGTAGTCGTTGGTGAGGTAGAACCGTCGCTCGGTCTCGATCACGTACTTGAACAGGCCGACGACGTCCCGGTACTCCCGGTAGAGCTTGAGCTCCATCTCGGTCTCGTACTTCTCGAGATCTTCGGCACTCATCCAGGCGTCCCCTCAACTTGTCGCGTCCACCCATTGTGGACCACCACACCCACGGTCAGAGCCGTACCGGATCCACCGGCGGGCCCTCGGCCAGCAGTCGTTCCAGGAAGTCCGCCAGGCCGACCGGATAGACCGTCTCGGTGGTCCCCCTCAGTTCCTCGACCGTCCACCAGCGCGCCCCGAGCAGCTGGGCGTGCTCGTCCTCGCCCATGCCCGAGTGGTCCAGCCCCGTCTCCGTGGTCCGGGCCAGGTGGAACCACTGTTCCTGCTCGTAGCGCCGTCCCCGAAAGGAGAACGACACCGTGCCGTACCCCACCAAGGGCCCCAGGTCCACACCTCGCAGGCCGGTCTCCTCGGCGAGCTCCCGCTCCGCGGCCTCGCGCACGTCCTCGCCCGCTTCCAAGCCGCCCCCGGGCGTGATCCACCACGTCTCTCCCGGGTCGGCCGGATCGGCGCCCCGGAAGAGGAGGATGCGGTCCAGCCCGTCCAGCAGCAGGATCCGCGCCGCCTTGCGACGCTGTGCTGTCATGGCGGCCCTCCACGCTCCTTCGGTTCGCATCGGTGGCGCTACCGATCCTGCCACCCGACGCGGTCGTCCGGGGCGATGTTCGGCAGAGCGGCCCGCCCGGCGACGCGCCCGTTCAGGAACTGCGCCCCCGGAACCGGCGGGCCAGGCCCGCCACCCCGCCCACCGCCGAGGTCGCGACGATCAGCACCGCCCCCGCGACGCCGGCGTAGGCGGCCGGCCCCAGCGGACCGGGCCGCGACGCGTTCGGTCCCGCGAGGCCGTCGAAGTCGGTGACCCGGTCGAGCAGGCCCATCCGGCCGAAGGGCAGCACGGTGGCCTCGACCCTGGCCTCGACGGCCTCGGCCGGGACACTCCCGCCGTCCACCTCCAGGTGGGTGCGGGAGTCGAGCGAGCCCAACCGGTTGTCGCCGAGCAGGAACAGCCGGCCCTGCGGCACCGTCACGCTGAACGAAGCGCCCTGGCGGCCCTGCGCCGCGAGGTAGGGCTCGTTCACCGGCTGTCCGTTGACCGTCAGCCGGTACTCGGGCCCGGCGGTGGTGGCGACGGTGTCCCCGCCGACCGCGACCACCCGCTTGACCATGAGCTCGCCGCCCCAGGCCTGGTCCCGGAAGACCACCACGTCGCCCCGCCCGATGCCGCTGCCGTCGACCTTGCGCGCGAGCACGGTGTCCCCGGCGCGCAGCGTCGGGTGCATCGAGGCGGTGGGGATGTTGTACGGCCGGTAGTCGATCGCGATGAGGGCGAAGCCGCCGATCATCAGCACCAGCCCGAGTGCCAGCGCGACGCCCTGCAGCACCGCGGCGGGCCGGCTGCCACGGGCGGGTGCGGCCGGCCGACCGGCCGCCTGCTCCACGACACTGCTCATCGACACCGTCCACCTCTGGCCGACCGGAGAACACCACTGGCACGCCGGAGGCACTGGCGGAAAAACCGACGGGCCGTGGCACGTCCGAGCAGATTACTCGTCGGTACCACGGCCCGCGCAAGAGTCGGCGACAACCCGGTGGAACACGGTCCGGTGGGACTCAGGACTCCTGGCGGCGCTCCGCCCGGCCCCGCACCCGGCGCACCAGCGGAAGAAGGGCGACAGCCCCCACCGCACCGGCCACGGGGGGCGCCAGCGGCGCGGCCGCCGCCAGGCCCTTCTGGTCGAAGGTGTTCGGCACCGGCAGCGTGGACCAGTGGTTGATCGGCCAGGCCACCACGAAGGCGCGCCCGATCACGTTGTCCACCGGGACGGTGCCCCCGCCCGGCTGGTCCATGTGGAAGCGGGAGTCCAGCGAGTTGGCGCGGTGGTCGCCCATCACCCAGATCCGGTCCTTGGGCACCTTGACCGGCCCGAAGGGGTGATCACCGCAGGGGGTGTTGCCCTGGTAGACGTACGGCTCGTCGAGCGCGACGCCGTTGACCTTGACCGGCCCTTCGCCCTCGCACTCGACGGTGTCCCCGCCGACCGCGATGACCCGCTTGATCAGGTCCTTCTCGTTGGCGGAGGGCATCAGGCCGACGAAGCTCAGGACGTCCTGCACACCGCGGAGGAAGGAGTTGCTGCTCTGCTGGGTGGGCTCGTCGTTCAGCCAGCCGCCCGGGTCGTGGAACACCACGACCTCGCCGCGCTCGGGCTCGGCCCCGAACCACGGGGTCAGCTTGTCCACCAGGACGCGGTCGCCGACCTGCAACGTGTTCTGCATCGATTCCGACGGAATGGAGAACGCTTGGACGAAGAAGGTCTTGATCACCAGTGCGAGGACCAGCGCGATGCCGACCAGGATCGGCAGTTCCTTCCAGAACGAGCGCTGCTTGCGCGGCTTGGGCGCGGTCTGGGACTCCGTCCCGTCCGCGGGTTCGGGCTCCGCGTGCGAGGAGCCCGACGGGTCCTCCGACCCAGCGCCGCTCCGACCGTCAGCGCTCTGGGCCGCCGCGTCCTCAGCCGAGGCCGCGGAGGCCGCGGACCCGGCGGACCGGTCCGCCCGACGGCCTGGGCCCTCGGGCTCTCCGGCGCCCGAGCGGGCGCCGATCACCAAATCCCCCACAACGTCTCCTCCCTGCTGTGCGGACGCCCGCGCGCCCGCGCTCAGAGTGCCGCACAGCGGGCACCACGCTCACCATGACCATGAACGCCTCAGGGCTGCCCAGCGCGGACTCCCCTGACACCACCACAGCCTCGGCCCGCGACCGGAACCACTCCCGGCCGCACCTGCACTTCTCTATCACTCCAAGGCATCCGGCTCACGGTCCCACACGCGCGGCCCGGCCGGGCCGAGGTCGGCGCGGCTCACTCCGGAGGCCGCCCCGACCGGCGAACGACGAGCGGAAGGATGCCCAACACCCCCATAACGAGCGGGGGTTCCACAGGAACCGGCCCAACCGGCACCGGTTCCACGCCAGTTCCGTCGACCTGCGGCGCCCTGGCGAGCGAGGAGAGTGAACTCGGAGCATCGAGTTGATGGAAGCGGTCCAGCGGCCAGGCGACCACGAACGCCCGGCCGACCACGTCGCTCACCGGAATCGTCCCCTGTCCCGGATTGCCCATGTGGAAACGGGAGTCGGCGGAGACGTCCCGGTGGTCACCCATGACCCACAACCGCCCTTGCGGCACCTGGACCTTGAAGGTCTGTCGGGAGGGCGGGTTGCCGGGCGAGAGGTAGGACTCGTCCACCGGACGGCCGTTGACGCTGAGACGCCCCTGTGCGTCGCAGCACTCGACGGTGTCCCCGCCGACGCCGATCACCCGCTTGATGAGGTCCTGTTCGTTGTCGGAGGGCAGCAGTCCGACGAAGGTCAGCACCTGCTTGGCCGCCCCCAGCACCGGGCCGTCCTGGGACGGCTTGCGGTCGTGCTCCAACCAGCCGCCCGGATCCTTGAACACCACCACGTCGCCGCGCTGCGGCTCACTGCCGAACCAGGGAGTCAGCTTGTCCACCAGCACCCGGTCCCCGATCCGGATGGTCTGCTCCATCGAACCGGAGGGGATCACGAACACCTGGATCATGAAGGTCTTCATCACCAGCGCCACCACCAGGGCCACCAGGATGATCAGCGGCACCTCGCGCACCAGCGAGCGCCTACGCCGACGGGCCGCCTTTCGGGCACTGCGCCGACGGGCGGCCCGACCGCGCCCCGAGGGTCCCCCGCTGTTCGCATCGCTCGTCGGCCCACCACCAGCCGGCCCACCACCAGCCGGGCGGACGCCTTCCCCACGAGTGCCTTCCGTCAGCGCGCCTCCCACCCGGGCGCCTTCCACCCGGGGAGTGGCCGCGCCGCCGTCCTCCGGTCCCCCGGTGGCCGGACGGTCGGCGAGCCGTCCCCTACCTCTGGCCCCCATGACCGCCCGTCCCCGCAGTGGCGGCGAAGGCCGCGGGCCGGTCGATGCCGGTCCAGCGCGAGAAGGGATAGACCACCCAGTCCGCCCGGCCGATCACCTTCTCCTCGGGCACGAAGCCGCCACCGGGCTCGCCGAGGTGGTCGCGGGAGTCCCGGGAGGCGCTGCGGTGGTCGCCCATCACCCACAGCTCACCGGCCGGCACGACCACGTCGAAGGCCACGCTCGACGGCTCGTCGCCCGGGGACAGGTAGGAGGCCTCGTCGATCGGCACGCCGTTGACGGTGATCGGTGCGCCCGGGCCTGTGCTGGCCACCCGGTCCCCACCGACGCCGATCACCCGCTTGACGTAGATGGTGTCGCCGGCGGGGGCCAGCCCGAGGTCCCGGGCGAACGAGCGCAGGCCGTCCCAGAAGCCCTCCGGCTTCACCGGTTCCGGAACGAAGGAGCCGGTTCCGTCGAAGACCACGACGTCGCCCCGCTGGGGGTGGCCCCCGAAGGCGTAGGCGAGCTGGTTGGCGACCAGCCGGTCACCGGGACGCAGCGTGTCCTCCATCGACCCGGAGGGCACCGAGAACGGGCGCGCGACGAAGGCGTTCACCAGCAGGAGGGCCGCCAGACAGATCCCGACCAACAGCAGCAGGTCCCACGAGCGCGAGCGCCCGGCTTCCTCGTCCTGGTCGTCCGGTCCCTCTTCGGCGGAGCGGTCGGCCTCCTGCGGGCCCTCGCCCGGTTCCGAGCCGTCCTGCTCCGCAGTGACCCGCTCTGGAGTGACCTGCTCCGGAGCAACCTGCTCCGAGTCGCCCGCCGGACCTACCTGCGCCGCGTCGGCCCCCTCCGGCCCACTGGCCCGCTCCGAGGCACCGGTCCACTCCCGGGCACTGGTCCGCTCCCGGGCACCGGTCCGCTCCGCCGCACCTGCGGACACCTCGGCGACCCCGATGCCGATGCCCTCGGAAACGACCGCGGACCGCGTCGGCGAACCCGCACCGGTGGGTGCGGGACTGCCGTCGCGGTCCGCGGATGGTTCATGCGTGCTCATCGGGGGGTGAGCTTACCTTGCGGTCGTTCGGCCCCCTCGGAGCGTTCCGATCCCCCGGCCAGGCCGGAGGACGGTGGATCAGCGGTCGCGCTTCTCCTTGATCTTCGCGGCCTTGCCGCGGAGGTCACGCAGGTAGTACAGCTTGGCGCGGCGAACCGCACCGCGGGTCACGACCTCGATCTTCTCGACGACCGGGGTGTGCACCGGGAAGGTGCGCTCCACGCCGACGTTGAAGCTGACCTTGCGAACGGTGAAGGTCTCGCCGACACCGGCGCCGTGGCGACGGATGACGACGCCCTGGAAGACCTGGACACGGGAGCGGTTGCCCTCGATGACCCGGACGTGGACCTTCAGGGTGTCACCGGCGCGGAAGGCCGGGATGTCGGTACGCAGCGAGGCCGCGTCGACAGCAGCGAGCTTGTTGCTCATGTTGCTCTCCATCGCAGGCGCCACGGGCCGCCCACGGAAAATCGTCACAATGGGGTCTGCTGCGGGCCGCATCGGCTGACGGCGATCCCCCCGTGGCGGGGGCGCCGGTCCACGTGCCCCCTACGGAAGGGAACCAGCGACAGACAGCAGCCGCCTATTCTTCCACATCAGCGGTCGCGGACCGAAATCGGCCGAGCTTCTCGTCCCAGACCAGGCCGAGGGTGCTCAGCGCCTCCCGCTCCTTCTTGTCGAAGGCGCCGTACTGCCAGCGCTCGACCAGGTCCGGCCGGTTCGCCAGGGTCCGGGCGAAGGCCTGCTCGCGCCGCCAGCGGGCGATCTTGCCGTGGTTGCCGCTGAGCAGCACCTCCGGCACCGTCCGGCCGCGCCACTCGGCGGGCTTGGTGTAGACCGGGCCCTCCAGCAGGTCGGCCATCGCTCCCGGCGCGAAGGAGTCGTCGCGGTGGGACTCGGCGTTGCCGAGCACCCCGGGCAGCAGCCGGGCGATCGCCTCGACCATCACCAGCACCGCGACCTCGCCACCGGCCAACACGTAGTCGCCGATCGAGGCCTCGACCACCGGCATCCGGGTGGCCGCCTCCTCGATCACCCGGCGGTCGATGCCCTCGTACCGCGCGGGGGTGAAGGCCAGCCAGGGGCGCTCGGCCAGCTCCTGGGCCAGCTCCTGGGTGAACGGACGTCCGCTCGGAGTCGGCACGACCAGCGTGGGCAGCTGCCCCTCGGGGCCGCCGGCGATCACCGCGTCCAGCGCCTCGCCCCACGGTTCGGGCTTCATCACCATGCCGGGGCCACCCCCGTACGGGCTGTCGTCCACCGTGCGGTGCACGTCATGGGTCCAGGTGCGCAGGTCGTGGACGTGCACGTCCAGCTGGCCGCGGGCACGGGCCTTGCCGACCAGCGAGATGTCCAGCGGCTCCAGGTACTCGGGGAAGATCGTGACGACGTCGATCCGCATGCCGCTCTGCACACCACCCGACGCGACGCCGGCTCCGGCCCCGACACCGGCACGACCTTCGGCAACCTCCTCGGCGGCCTCCGTGCCCACGACGCGCCCCTCGGCGGCCTCTCCGCCCCCGAGACGGCCCTCGACGCCCTCCTGGCCGGTCACTCCGACTCCTCCGAACCCTCGGCGGACTCAGCGGACTCAGCGGACTCAACCGACCCGACGGGCCCGGCCGACCCGACGGGCCCGGCCGACTCGGCGGGCTCGGCCGAGGACGTCCCCGCGACCTCCGCCTGCTCCGGGTCGATCAGCCCGGCCGGCGGGGTGATCACGGCGCGCTGGTTCTCCAGGTCGACGGTCGGCACGATCTGGCTGACGAAGGGCACCAGCACCTCCGTCCCGTCGGCCTTCTTGACCGTGAGCAGGTCCTGGTACGGCAGGTGGACGACCTCGGTCAGCTCGCCGACCAGGGTGCCGTCCAGCAGCACCACCTCCAGCCCGATCAGCTGGTGGTCGTAGTACTCCTCCGGGTCGTCGGGGCGCTCCTCCGGGTCGACCTCGGAGATCAGCAGGGTGCCGCGCAGGGCCTCGGCCGCGTTGCGGTCCTTGACGCCGGCGAAGCGCAGCAGCAGCCGGCCGCTGTGCACCCGGCCGGACTCGACGGTCAGCGGTCCCGCCGACGCGGGGTCGGTGAGCAGGACGGCACCAGGGCCGAGCCGGAGTTCCGGCTCGTCGGTGCGGACCTCGACACTGACGTCCCCCCTGATGCCGTGGGCACGGCCGATCCTGCCGACGACGAGCTGCACGGTGATCGTTCTCCTGGAGTTCCTGAACCGATACGAAAAGCGACGGGCTGCGAAGCGCTGATGCGACGGGGCACCGGCTGCGACGAAGCGGTGGCGCGTGGGAGATGCGGACGGAAATGCGAAAGGCCGACCGGGACGACATGCGTCCCGGTCGGCCTCACAAGCCCTGACGGCTGAACGAACAGCAGCGTCAGCGGATGTTGTCCACGTCGACCAGGTCGACCCGGACGTTGCGACCGCCGAGGGCGCCGACCACGGTGCGCAGCGCGCGCGCCGTACGGCCGCCCCGGCCGATCACCTTGCCGAGGTCATCGGGGTGCACTCGCACCTCGATGGTGTTGCCCCGACGCAGGTTGCGCGAGCGCACCTGTACCTCGTCGGGGTGCTCGACGATGCCCTTCACCAGGTGGTCGAGGGCGTCCTCGATCATGATCAGGCCTCGGCGGCGGCGTCGGCCTCAGCCTCGGCCTTGTCCGACTTCTTGGCCTTCGGGGTGATGGCGACACCGGTGGTGGCGTCCTCGAAGCCGGCGACGGCCTTGGCGAACAGGTGCGAGAAGTCCTCGACCTTCGGCTCGGCGACCTTCAGCGGCTCCGGAGCCGGCAGGCCCTTGAACTTCTGCCAGTCGCCGGTCAGCTTCAGGATGGCGAGCACCGGCTCGGTCGGCTGGGCGCCGACGGACAGCCAGTACTGGGCGCGGTCGCTGTCGACCTCGATCTTCGAGGGGTTGTAGGTCGGCTGGTAGATGCCGATCTCCTCGATCGCGCGACCGTCACGCTTGGTGCGGGCGTCGGCGACGACGATGCGGTAGTGCGGGGAGCGAATCTTGCCGAGACGCTTCAGCTTGATCTTGACTGCCACGGGAGTGGATTCTCCTGGTGTTGACGTGGGTGAGCGGGCTCGCCATCGCGTGGGGTTGCGGAGCGGACCGTTCAAGGGACACGCCAGCCGTAGGAGAGAGGGGTCCTGCCCGGCTGCCGAGTACTCAGCTGTCCATTCTGCCACACCGGCGAGAACCGCCTGCACGCGGGCCCTTGACCGCCCGGCCACGGCCGGTCACCCCGCCACGGCCCGCCGTCCGGCCACGATCTCCGCGCAGTCGCACGAGGCTCGACCGGGAGCCCCCGCTCCCGGTCCGGCCCGAAGGAACCACTGTCCTGCTGTACCGCTCGTACTGCCGCACTTCAGTCCTGCCGCACTGCTGTCCTGCCGCACTGCTGTCCTGCCGCACTGCTGTCCTGCCGCACTGCTGTGCTGCCGAATCGCCGCACGGCCGCATTGCTCCACTGCACTGCTCACGGCCGCGCCGCTCGTGCCGCCGCGCCGCCGTACCGCTCACCGGCCGGCCGGACCACTGCCCGCACAGCGGTCCCGCCAGGACACCGACCGCGCTTACGCGATCTTGAACGGCTGCTGGCACGCGCCGCAGACGATGGACGCCTGGGCGAGGACCGACGGAACGACCCGGACGTTGCGACCGCAACCGCAGACCGCCTTGACCCGCACGCCGCCCCCGGAGGAGCCGTGCCGGGCCGCCGGGCCGCGGAAGGCACGCGTCGCCCCCTCACCGGCCACCGCCTCCTGGTGCGCCCCGAGGGCACGGTCCAGGCGCTCGATGGTCTCGGCGTACCGCTCCTGGGTCTCCTTGAGCATGGTCACCTGGGAGAAGCCGCTGCTCGCGTGCGGCTCGACCGGGTGCGCCAGGCCCAGCTCGGAAGCGAGCATCAGGAAGCGCCGGTTGTGGTAGCGGCCGGCCCGCGAGGTGTCCCGGATGTCCCGGGCCGCGGCCAGACCGTGGGCGGCCTCGTGGAGGAGGCGCTCGAAACCGAGCCGCGTCCCGCAGGCCGAGGAGGACTCCCCGATCAGGGCCTCGGGCGAAGCGAGGTCGGGAAGGTCCTGGTGGTGGGCCTGGATGTCGCTCCAGGCGGCGGCCAGTTCGGCCGCGAGAACGAGGGGCTGTGTCGTGCTCACGCTAGACCAACGATGGAGTGCGAGCCGATGTTCCGCATGTTCCCGTTCCGGGGGAATTCACAGGGAACTCCCAGGAATGCGAGGCCGCGCTCGAATTGCGCGTTCCGGATCTGACGCAAGACCAACCCCCTGCCGGTTTCGGCCCGTCGCGTCCTCGGCGGGCCTGGTGGAATTCCGTCCGGGGGCGGGCTGTCGCCACCCAGGACGTACGGCCCGTGGGGCCTGCCGGATTGACAGGGCCACGGGCCGTACACCGTACCGCTATTCCGTTAATACCGGGAGTTGACTGGCCAGTAGGGATGTCCGCCGCGAGGGCTCCCCCGGAACAGTTACCGGATTCTTACCCATCCGCATTCCGGGCAAATGTCTCCGGTGTCACCGCACCCGGCCATTACCGGCGCACGGCGGATGTCCGGCGGGCATCCGCGGGACATCCACCGGACATCGAACACCGAAAGCCGAACGCCAACGCCGGGCCGCCGGAACCCCGGAGACCGGACGTCACGACGGACGTCAGTACGCGCGGGCGACCAGCGCGACGTTGCCCTCCTGGTCGTCGGCCTGCGGCACCGAGCCGTCGGCCGCGACGATGCAGCGCACCGTGACGCCCTGCTCGGCCAGCTTGGCCTCGCCCTCCGCGCCGAGGTCCGCCCAGGAGATCCGGCCCCAGCCGGTCGCGGCGGCCTCGATGGCCTCGTCGATGGTCGTGACGTCCACCGTGCGGGACTCGCGGCGCTCGCGGGACTGGCGCAGCAGCAGCGCCTGGTCCTCCTCCAGGATGCCCGGCAGCAGCGCGGCCAGGGCGTCGATGGAGACCGGCTCCTTGCCGCCGGGGATGCGGCGGGCCAGCATCGCGGTGCCGTTCTCCAGGTCGCGCGGGCCGACCTCGATGCGCAGCGGAACGCCCTTGAGCTCCCAATCGACGGCGCGTCGGCCGAACGGGGTGTCGGTGCGGTCGTCGACCACGACCCGGACGCCGACGGCCTCCAGCGCGGCGCCGATCTCGCGGACCTTGGCGATGACCGCGTCATCGCCCTTGATCGCGAGCACGACGGCCTGGACGGCGGCCAGACGCGGGGGCACCCGCAGGCCGTTGTCGTCGCCGTGGGACATGATCAGGCCGCCGACCATGCGGGTCGAGACGCCCCAGGAGGTCTGCCAGACGTGCTCGCGCTCGGCGCCCTGGAGCTGGTAGGTCGTGTTGAACGCCTTGGCGAAGTTCTGGCCCAGCTCGTGGCTGGTGCCCATCTGCAGCGCCTTGCCGTCGCCCATCATGCCCTCCAGGGTGAGGGTGTTGATGGCGCCGGCGAAGCGCTCCTTGGCGGTCTTGCGGCCGAGCACGACGTCGATGCCGAGCACGTTCGTCATGAAGTCGCCGTAGACCTGGGTGTGGATCATCGACGCGTAGTCGCGGGCGTCCTCGTAGGTGGCGTGGGCGGTGTGGCCCTCCTGCCAGAGGAACTCGGTGGTGCGCAGGAAGACGCGCGGGCGCAGCTCCCAACGGACCACGTTGGCCCACTGGTTGATCAGCAGGGGCAGGTCGCGGTGGCTCTGCACCCACTTCGAGAAGTACTCGTTGATGATCGTCTCGGAGGTCGGCCGGACGACGACCGGCTCCTCCAGCTGCTTGCCACCGCCGTGGGTGACCACCGCGAGCTCGGGGGCGAAGCCCTCGACGTGCTCGGCTTCCTTGGTGAGGTACGACTGCGGGATGAACATCGGGAAGTAGGCGTTCTGGGCGCCGGCCTTCTTGATCCGCGCGTCCATCTCCTGCTGCATCCGCTCCCACAGGCCGTAGCCGTACGGTCGGATGACCATGGTGCCGCGCACCGGACCGTTGTCGGCCAGCTCGGCCTTGTTGATGAGGTCCTGGTACCAGCGCGGGAAGTCTTCCGCCTGAGGGGTGAGAACAGGTGCCTTAGCCATGGGGCGAATGGTACGGGGACCGGGCCCCCGGTTTCGAATCGGTATCACCGGACGGGGGCGCACCACCGCGATGCCCGCGCACCACCCTGCACCCCTCTGGACGCCGGGCCCGACCCGCTGTTCGCTGGTGTGGGGCGGGACTTTGGGGGAGCCGTAGCAGCACACCGAAGGACCGGATGGGAGGCCGCGATGGCTTCAGCTCGTACGACCGGCACGACCGGCACGACCGCACGACCGGCGGGCACGGGGCCGACGACCGCACGACCGGCGGGTACAGGACCGACGGGCGCACGACCGACCGGCGCGGGGCCGACGGGCGCCCGCCCGCACCACCCGCAGCCCGGGACCGCCCGGTCCGCGCGGGCGCGTGACTGGGCGGAGATCCAGGAGCGCATGCTGGTGCCGCTCTACGAGGCGGTCTACGACCGCCTGGAGGTCGGCCCGGCGAGCAGCGTGCTGGGCCTGGGCTGCCGGTCCGGACTGGCCCTGCTGCTCGCGGCCGGGCGGGGTGCCCAGGTCGCCGGGCAGGAGCCGCGGGAGGAGCTGCGGGCGCTGGCGCACGGCCGACGGCTACGGGTGTGCGACGGGGCCCGGACGACCGCCGCCGTCCCCCGGCCGGCCCATTCCCTGGTGACGGTTTTCGAGCAGCTGCCCGGCGCCGCCGAGTCACGCCCGGTGGTCGCCGAGGCGGCCGGGCTCGCCCTGCCGGGCGGGCACGTGGTGCTGGCCGCCTGGGGCCCGCCGGAGCGCTGCGAGAGCGCCGCGGTGCTGGACGTGGCCCGTCGCAGGGCGAGCCGGACCACCGCGCGGGACCCGTTCGAGCTGAGCTCGCCCGGCGCGCTGGAGGACCTGCTCGCCCCGGCCGGTCTGCGCCCGGCCGGCAGCGGCCGGGTGAGCTGCCCGTTCGCCTACCCGGACCTCGACAGCGCGGTGCGCGGGCTGCTCTCCACCGGTCTGTTCGAACCGGCCGAGGAGTTCTCCGGTGCCTCGCTGGTGGCCAAGGAACTGGAGGAGGCGCTCCAGCCGTACCTGCGGGCGGACGGCTCGGTGCGGATGGAGAACCTGTTCCGCTACCTGGTCGCCGAGCGGCCGCGCTAGCCGGGCCCGTTCGGGCCGGGTCCGCTCATCCGGGTCCTGCCGGGGCGACGCAGGGAGCCGAACACGACAACGGACACGGCACCGGACACGACACCGGGGGCGCCCGCCACCACGGCGAGCGCCCCCGGCACCGGACTTCACGCCCGGCCGATCGACTTCCCGCCGCCCCCGTCCGGACCGCCCTCGTCCGGACCGCCTCCGTCCGAGCCGTTCCCCTCCGACGAAGCCCCGCCCGACGGAGCCCCCTCCGAAGGAGCCCCCTCCGGAGAAACCCCCTCCCCCGAGGCCGCCTCCCGCGGCACTCCCGCCGCCCGGTACGCCGCCTCCTCGTCCAGCGTCTCCGCCTCCAGCAGCGCCGCCGCCAGCGCGTCCAGGCGGTGCCGCTGCTCGGTCAGGATCCGCACCGCGTCGTCGTAGCACTCGGAGACGAT
This sequence comes from Kitasatospora sp. NPDC034533, assembly GCF_055575155.1. Taxonomy (NCBI): domain Bacteria; kingdom Bacillati; phylum Actinomycetota; class Actinomycetes; order Kitasatosporales; family Streptomycetaceae; genus Kitasatospora; species Kitasatospora sp. NPDC034533. Next base: position 31,426 of record NZ_JBVITE010000037.1, on the reverse strand, counting down.
CCGCCGGGCCTCCTCGTCCACCGCGTCGAGGGTGGTCGGCGCCGCGGAGAGCCCGTACGCACCGGCGCCCTGGGCGTCCGCGGGCACCGCGGTCAGCCGGCCGACCCGCTCGCTCATCCCCCAGCGCCCGGCCATCCCGCGGGCGATGCTGGTGACCTGCTCCAGGTCGCTCTCCGCGCCGGTGGTGATCACCCCGTAGACCACCTGCTCGGCCGCCATCCCGCCGAGCGCGCCGATGATCCGGCCGCGCAGGTAGGGCTCGGTGTACGAGTAGCGGTCGTTCTCCGGGGTGGAGAGGGTGACGCCCAGCGCCCGGCCGCGCGGCACGATGGTGATCTTGCGGACCGGGTCCGCGCCGGGCTGGAGCATGCCCAGCAGCGCGTGCCCGCTCTCGTGGTAGGCCGTGCGCTCGCGCTCCTCCTGCGGCATCACCAGCGGCCGTACGGCGCCGAGCTGGACCTTCTCCAGGGCGTCCGAGAGGTCGCGCCCGTCGACCGCGTCCTGCTTGCGCTTGACGGCCAGCAGCGCGGCCTCGTTGACCAGGTTGGCGAGTTCGGCGCCGGTCATCCCCGGGGTGACCTTCGCCAGCTGGTCGAGGTCCGCGTCGCCGGCCAGCGGGACGCTGCGGCTGTGGATGCGCAGGATCGCGGCGCGGCCCTCCCGGTCGGGCGGGCTGACGGTGATCCGCCGGTCGAAGCGGCCCGGCCGCAGCAGTGCCGGGTCGAGCACGTCCGCCCGGTTGGTCGCGGCGATCACGATGACGCCCTCGGAGCCGGTGAAGCCGTCCATCTCGGTGAGGATCTGGTTGAGGGTCTGCTCGCGCTCGTCGTGCCCGCCCATGCCGCCGCCCGCGCCGCGCTGGCGCCCGATGGTGTCGATCTCGTCGATGAAGATGATCGCCGGGGCGACCTTGCGGGCCTCGGCGAACAGCTCGCGGACCCGGCTGGCGCCGACGCCGACGATCATCTCGATGAACTCGGAGGCGGAGGCGGAGAAGAACGGCACGTCGGCCTCGCCGGCCACCGCTCGGGCCAGCAGGGTCTTGCCGGTGCCGGGCGGGCCGCTGAGCAGCACCCCGCGCGGCATCTTGGCGCCGAGCCTGCGGTACCGCTCGGGGTTCTTCAGGTAGTCGACCACCTCGGTGAGTTCGGCCTCGACCTCGTCGATGCCGGCCACGTCGGCGAAGGTGGTGCGCTTGCCCTCCTCGGCGGTGACCGGCTTGGGCGGGGCCTTGCGGCCGAGCGGTCCGCCGCCGAGCCCGCCGGCCATCCGCCGGGCCAGCAGCACCCAGATGAAGACCAGCAGCAGCATCGGGGCGAGCGAGAGCAGCAGGTTGGTGAGGAAGCTGCGCTGCTGGACGGGCGAGGTGGCGGTGACCTCGACGCCCTGCTGTTGCAGGGTGGTCCAGAGGTTGTCGCCCGCGAAGGAGGGCCGCTGGGTGTCGAACTCGGTGTAGTCGCCCTTGCCGCCGTCGGGCTTGGGCTGGGCGGTCTTGAGGGTGCCCTCGATCGCGTCGCCCTTGGCGTAGATCTTGGTGATGTTGCCCTTGTTCAGCTGGTGGTTGAACTCGGTGTACGAGATCGTGGTGGCACCGGCGGGGCCGAAGAAGGACAGCAGCAGGTCCGAGATCAGGAACACCACGAGGGCGGTGAGGGCGAGGCCCACCCAGCCGCCGGGCATCCGGCGCTTGGGTGGAGGCGGGGGCGGAGCGCCCTCCGAGCGCCAGGGCTGGTCGGGGGTCTGACGCGGCGGCACGGGTTCGGTCACCCATCGGACAATACGGACAGGCGCTCGGGCGGGCCAATCGCAACGCCGCGCCCGGGCCGCCGTACGGCCCTGCCGACCCCTCCCACCAGCGGCTATGCCGCCGCGTCGGGCCACTCCTCGGCGGTCAGCGCGAACCGCTCGTGGTCGCGCCAGTCCCCCTGGAGGAACAGCATCCGCGGGGAGAAGCCCTCGTGCCGGAAGCCCAGCCGCTTGGCCATCGCGATCGAGCGCTCGTTCTCCGGCTGGACGTTGATCTCCAGCCGGTGCAGCCCCAGCCCGTCGGCCGACTGCGGGGCGAAGCAGCGGTCCAGGACCAGCCGCATGCCCTCGGTCATCCGCCCGGTGCCGTTGAACGGCAGGTACGAGTCGTAGCCCAGCGAGGCGTTGCAGAACCGTCCCAGCACGATGTTGGCGACGTTCACCTTGCCGACCAGGCCGCCGGTCTCCCGGTCGACGATCAGGAAGGTGCGCAGCCCGGAGCCCTGGCGCTTCAGCAGGTCGGGCAGTCCGTCGGGCTCGACCGGGTTCCACCGTCCGATGTGTTCGGCGGAGCGCCGGACCGCCTCGGCGTACGCGGCCGTGTCCGCGGCCCTCGGGGCCCTGATCATCACTCGCATGTCCTCATCATCGGACACGCGATCGGCCCGCCGCCCGGAAATACCGGACGACGGGCCGACCAAAATCGATCAAGACCAGTCAGAGTCGATCAAAGGCCATCAGGAAGCGATCCCCACCGGAACCGTTCCAGGACGACGCAGGACTACAGCAGGTCCTTGAACTCCTTGGGCAGCTCGAAGTCGGCCGGGCCCTTGCCCGCGCCGAGACCGAACGCGCCGCCGTCCGCCGGGGCCTGGCCGGCGCCCGGCCCGAGCGCGCGGCGCTGGGCGGCCGCGGCCTCCTCCTGCGCGCGCTTCAGCGGGTTGCCGCTCTTGCGCTTGCCCTTGGCCTGCGGGGCCTTCTTGGCGGACTTCTTCCCGCCGCCGCCCATGCCCGGGATCCCCGGCATGCCCGGCACGCCCTTGCCGGAGGCCATCGCGGACATCATCTTGCGGGCGTCGAAGAACCGCTCGACCAGGTTCTTCACCTCGCCGACCTGGACGCCCGAGCCCTTGGCGATGCGGGCCCGGCGGGAGCCGTTGATCAGCTCCGGCTCGGCCCGCTCGGCCGGGGTCATCGACTTGATGATCGCGCCGACCCGGTTGACGTCCTTGTCGTCGATGTTGTTGATCTGCTCCCGGATCTGGCCCATGCCGGGCAGCATGCCGAGCAGCTTGGAGATCGAGCCCATCTTCTGGACCTGCTCCAGCTGGGACAGGAAGTCGTCCAGGGTGAACTGCTTCGGGCCGCCGCGCAGCTTGGCGGCGATCTTCTCCGCCTCGGCCTGCGAGAAGGTCTGCTCGGCCTTCTCGATCAGCGAGAGGACGTCACCCATGCCGAGGATGCGCGAGGCCATCCGGTCCGGGTGGAAGGCGTCGAAGTCGTCGACCTTCTCGCCGTTGGAGGCGAACATGATCTGGCGGCCGGTGACGTGCGCGACCGACAGGGCGGCACCACCGCGGGCGTCGCCGTCGAGCTTGGACAGCACCACACCGGTGAAGTCGACGCCGTCGAGGAAGGCCTGCGCGGTGGTGACCGCGTCCTGGCCGATCATCGCGTCGACGACGAACAGGACCTCGTCCGGGTTCACCGCGGCGCGGATGTCGGCGGCCTGCTGCATCAGCTCGGCGTCGATGCCGAGGCGGCCGGCGGTGTCGACGATGACGACGTCGTACTGCTTCTGCTTGGCGTACTCGATCGAGTCCTTGGCGACCTGCACCGGATCGCCGACGCCGTTGCCCGGCTGCGGACCGTAGAAGGCCACACCGGCGCGCTCGGCGACCACCTGGAGCTGGTTCACCGCGTTGGGGCGCTGGAGGTCGCAGGCGACCAGCAGCGGGGTGTGCTTCTGCGCCTTCAGCCAGTGGCCGAGCTTGCCCGCCAGGGTGGTCTTACCGGCGCCCTGGAGGCCGGCGAGCATGATCACCGTCGGGCCGTTCTTGGCGAACCGCACCCGGCGGGTCTCGCCACCGAGGATCGAGATGAGCTCCTCGTTGACGATCTTGATGATCTGCTGCGCCGGGTTCAGCGCGCCGGAGACCTCGGCACCGAGCGCCCGCTCCTTGACCTGCTTGATGAAGGCCCGGACGACCGGCAGCGCGACGTCCGCCTCCAGCAGGGCGATGCGGATCTCGCGGGCCGTGGCGTCGATGTCCGCCTCGCTCAGGCGGCCCTTGCCCCGGAGGTTCTTGAACGTCGCTGCGAGGCGATCGGAAAGGGTGTCGAACACGTCGGCGCGGGTCCTCTGCGGCATCGGTATCGGTACGGTCGTCGTCCCCCAGGGTATCCGGCCACCCCGGGTACGGTCTCCACCCCGGTCGGAACCCCTGCCCGGACCCCTGCCCGGGCCCCGCCCCCGGCCCGTACCGGCTCGCCCCCGCACCGGCTCGCCCGGCCCGCACCGGCTCGCCCGGCCCGTAGCGGCTCACCCGGCCCGCACCGGCTCGCCCGGCCCGCACCGGCTCGCCCTGCCCGTACCGGCCTGAGCCGGCCCGCCCTCAGCCCAGCACCGCCCGGACCGCCGCCGCCACCTCCCCGGCCCGCCCGGCGGTCAGCGGACGGCCCGCCGCGTCCGTCAGGTAGAACGAGTCGACCGCCTCCGCCCCCAGCGTGGAGACGTGCGCGGTGCGCACCCGGACACCCGCCCCGTCCAGCGCCCGGCCGATCCGGTGCAGCAGCCCCGGGGCGTCGTGCGCCCGCACCTCCAGCACCGTCGCGGTCGCCGAGGCCGCCGCGGGCGCCACCGTGACCAGCGGCGGCGGCGTGGGGATGCCCCGGCGGCGCGGGGCGGCGGCGTCCCGCTCGGCGAGGCGGCGGGCGACGTCCAGCGAGCCGTCCAGCGCCCGGCGCAGGTCGGCGCGCAGCCGGGCCGCCTCCGGCAGCGCGCCGTACTCGGCCGCCACCCGCCAGGACAGCAGCAGGACCGGCCCGCTCCCCACCGGGTCCAGCTCGCGCAGCCCGGCCGAGCGGACGGCCAGCCGGTGCAGCGCGAGCACCCCGGCGGCGGTGCCGAGCAGCCCGGGACGGTCCGGGACCGCCAGGTTCAGCTCGACGCCCATCGGCTCGGCGCCCGGGTCCCCCTCGGAGCGGGCCCGCAGCGACAGCGCCGGCCCGCCGGTGCGGGCGGCCTCGACGGCGAGCCGCTCCTGCTCCGCGGTCGGCGCCGTCTCCACCGGCCCGGTGCCCGCCCCGGCCAGCCGGTCCGCGACCCGGGCCACCAGGCCGTCCACCAGCGAGGCCCGCCAGCCGCTCCACGCGGCCGGGCCGGTGGCCAGCGCGTCCGCCTCGGTGAGCGCGTGCAGCAGCTCCAGCTCCGGCAGCGTGGTGACCACCTCGGTGATCGCCTCGACGGTGGCCGGGTCGTCCGGGTCCCGCCGGGTGGCGGTGTCCACCAGGAGCAGGTGGTGGCGCACCAGCACCGCCAGGGTCCGGATGTCCTCGGGGCCGAAGCCCATCCGGGCGGCGAGGTCGCGGACGATCACCTCACCGGCCTTGCTGTGGTCCCCCGGCCAGCCCTTGCCGATGTCGTGCAGCAGCGCGGCGACCAGCAGCAGGTCCGGCCGTGCCACCCGCCGGGTCATCGCGGCGGCCCGCGCCGCCGTCTCCACCAGGTGCCGGTCCACCGTCCAGCGGTGCACCGCGTTGCGCTGGGGGCGGCAGCGCACCCGCTCCCAGTCCGGCAGCAGCCGGCTCACCAGCCCCTGCGCCTCCAGCGCCTCCCACACCGGGACGGCCGCCTCCCCCGCCCCCAGCAGGGTGACCAGCTGCTCGCGCGCCTCGTCCGGCCAGGGCACCGGCAGCGCGCGGCACTCGGCGGCCAGCCGGCGCACCGTGGCGTGCGAGACGGTCAGCCCGTTCTGCGCGGCGGCGGCCGCCGCGCGCAGCGGCAGCACCGGGTCGGCTGCCGGACGGGCTCCCTGGGCGAGCACCGCCTCGCCGTCCTGCTCGACCACGCCCTCGGCCAGCGGACGCCGTTCGACCGCGCCCCGGGCCACCGCGCCGCCGCGCACGGCGCCCGCGAACGGGATGCCCGGCCGCCACACCCGCCGGCCCCGGCCACCGCGGGCCGCGAGCACCCGGTCCACCGCCCGCCAGGTGACGTCCCCCGCGTACGCGACGGTGCGGGCGGCCTCGTAGACCCGGCGCAGCAGGGCGTCGGCGTCCAGCACCCCGAGCCGCTCGGCGACCTGGTCCTGGTCCTGGAGGACGAGCCGGTCGGTGGCCCGGCCGGTGGCCAGGTGCAGGGCGTCGCGCACGTCGGCCAGCCACCGCGCCGCGGCGTCCAGGCCGTCCCGGGGCGCGTCGGCCAGCCAGGTCGCGGCGATCGCGTCCAGCGCCACGACGTCGCGCAGGCCGCCGCGGGCCTCCTTGAGGTCGGGCTCCAGCAGGAAGGACAGCTCACCCTGCCGTTCGGCCCGCGCACGGCCCAGCTCGCGCAGCTCGGGCAGGCGCGCCGGGGCGCTCGCGCGCCAGTCGGTGAGCACCGCGGCGCGCAGCTCCTCGGTGAGCGCCTGGTCCCCGGCCAGGTGGCGGGCGTTCAGCAGACCGAGCTGGACCTTGAGGTCGGCGGCGGCCACCGAGCGGGCCCCGGCGACGGTGCGCACCGAGTGGTCGAGCCTGACGCCCGCGTCCCAGACCGGGTACCAGATCCGCTCGGGCAGCTCCCGGGCGATCGGGCCCGCGTGCAGCAGCAGGACGTCCAGGTCGCTGCGCGGGGACAGCTCGCCGCGCCCGTAGCCGCCGACGGCGACCAGCGCGACGCCCGACGGCGGGGCGCCGGCGGTCGCGAGCAGCCCGGCCAGCCAGTCGTCGGTCAGCCGGGCGAGCGCCTGCCGGCGGGGGCGGCCGACCGGGCCCGGGGCGGCCAGCAGCGCGGCCCGGGCGGCGGCGCCACCGGCCGCGGCGGCGGGGTCGGAGGGGTCGGTCTCGGTGGCCATGCGCGTGGATCCCGTCCGTGGTGCTGGTGAACCGTCCTGCTGTGAACCGTCCGTCGGGTGATCCGTCCAGCCGGTGAACCGCCCGTCGGGCGGACCGTCCTGCCGGTGGGCCGTCGTACGTACTGGTGGACCCGTCCGGGTGAGCCGTCCCGCGAACGGGCCGTTCGACCGAACGGGCAACGGAGGCCGGCGGAGGGCGGCACCGCCCGCCACGGGCCCTACAGGGCGTCCGGGCCCCGCTCTCCGGTGCGGACCCGTACGGCGGTGTCGACCGGCACGCTCCACACCTTGCCGTCGCCGATCTTCCCGGTCCGGGCGGCCTTCACCAGGACGTCGATCAGGTCCTCGGCGTCCTCGTCCTCGACCAGGACCTCGATCCTGACCTTCGGCACCAGGTCCACGGTGTACTCGGCCCCCCGGTACACCTCGGTGTGGCCGCGCTGACGGCCGTAGCCGCTGGCCTCGGTCACGGTCAGGCCCTGGACCCCGAAGGCCTGGAGGGCGGCCTTCACCTCGTCCAGTCGGTACGGCTTGATCACGGCGGTGATGAGCTTCATCGGGCGTCGACCTCGGTCTTCTTCTCGGCGGGCGTAGGAGCAACGGCCTTCGGAGCGACGGGCTCCTCGGCGGCGCCCGTCGGAGCGACGGCCTTCGGAGCGGCGGGCTTCCCCGCCGTCCCGGTCGTCCCGGCCACGGGCCCCTCGACCACTCCGGCCGCAGACCCCGTGGCAGGCCCGGAGGCAGCGGCGGCCAGGCCCGGCAGGGCCCGGGCCAGCCCCGCCCCCACGGCGCTGAAATCGTAGGCGGACTCGGCGTGTTCGGCCTGGTCGATGCCGGCCACCTCGACCTCCCCGGCGACCCGGAAGCCGACCAGCCGGTCGACCGCCTTGGCCAGCAGCCAGGACAGCACGAAGGAGTACGCCGCGACCGCCGCGACACCCATCGCCTGCTTGCCCAGCTGCCCGAACCCGCCTCCGTAGAACAGGCCCTTCACGTCCTGGCCGACCCCGCCAGTGGCGAACAGGCCGACCAGCAGCGAGCCCACCGCCCCGCCGACCGCGTGCACGCCCACCACGTCGAGCGAGTCGTCGAAGCCCCAGCGGTACTTGAGCGAGACGGCGGCGCAACAGACCGCACCCGCGACCAGCCCGATCGCCACCGCGCCGAGCGGGCTGACCGAGCCGCACGCCGGAGTGATCGCGACCAGCCCGGAAACCGCACCGGAGACGGCGCCCAGCGTGGTGAACGCGCCGTGCCTGAGCCTCTCGTAGACCAGCCAGCCGAGCAGCGCCGCGCCGGTGGCCACCTGGGTGTTGACCATCGCCATCGCGGCGACGCCGTTGGCGGCCAGCGCCGATCCCGCGTTGAAGCCGAACCAGCCGAACCAGAGCAGCCCGGAGCCCAGCATCACCAGCGGCAGGCTGTGCGGGCGCATCGGGTCCTTCCGGAAGCCGATCCGCTTGCCCAGCACCAGGCAGAGCGCGAGTCCGGCGACGCCCGCGTTGATGTGCACGGCCGTCCCGCCGGCGAAGTCGATCACGCCGTTGCGGTCGCCCAGCCAGCCGCCGTGGCCGCCGTCGAAGAAGAACACCCAGTGGGCGACCGGGAAGTAGACGACCGTCACCCAGAGCGCGATGAACAGTCCCCAGGCCGTGAACCTGGCGCGGTCCGCGACGGCGCCGCTGATCAGCGCCGGGGCGATGACCGCAAACATCAGCTGGAAGAGCGCGAAGGCGGTGACCGGGATGGTGCCGGTCAGCTCGTTCAGGCCGAGGCCGCGCATCCCGAGGTGGTCCAGGTCGCCGATCAGACCGGCGAAGGAGTCGGACCCGAAGCTGAGCGAGTACCCGTAGAGGACCCACAGCACGCTGACGACGCCGAGCGAGAGGAAGCTCATCGCCAGCATGTTCAGCGTGCTCTTGGCCCTGACCATGCCCCCGTAGAAGAAGGCCAGCCCGGGGGTCATCAGCATGACCAGGGCCGCGCTGATGAGTACGAAGGCGGTGTCGCCCGCACTGAAGCCGTCCGGCATCGGCGTCTCCTCTGCGTCCAGGCCGATCCGCACCCGGGGATCCGTCCCGTGCTGCCACCCGGGGTGTCGGCGTTGGACAGGAGCGTGCCGGAGGCTGGTTTCGGCCGGTGCGGCCGCTTGTTTCGCCGCCGTGACGCATGCGGCGCGCGGGTTACGACCGCGTGAACCACGGCCCTGCCGCCGCCCGGCGCAACGCCGGGCGCGGAGCACCACCCCGCCGGAGCAACGCCGGGCCCGGACACACCACCGACCGTGACGGCGGCGGCCGTCACGGTCGGTGGAGCTTCTCCGGACGGTCCCCGGCAGGGCCGGTCAGACAGTCGGATGGTCGGGCGGTCAGACGGTCTGGCGGTCTGGCGGTCAGACCACCGAGACGTACTCCGGGAGGTCCTGGACGACCCGCTCCTTGAGCCGGCTCACCGCGTCCACGCCCTTGAACCGCTCCGCCGCGGCCTCCGTGGTCTTGCGCACCCGGGAGTTCAGCCGCTCCGAGCGGACCTTGGTGGCGATGTCCACCGCCTCCTCGGCGTACCGCACCGCCTCCTCGGCCTCCTTCTGGAGCAGGTGCACGCTGGCCATGCCGACCAGGTTGAAGGCGAACGAGCGCACGTGGTCGGCGTCCTCGCGGAACAGGTCGACCGCGCGCCCCATCACCGGCGCGGACATCGAGGCGTAGAGCCCGGCGTTGTCCGAGTGGTACGCGAGGTCCCGGTAGGAGTGGGCGTTCTCGGCGTTCAGCTCGGCCGGCGAGAAGAACTTCAGCCAGTCCGGCTCGGTGTCCCCCTCCCGGATGTCGGTGAAGGTGTCCTCGGCCAGCCGGATCGCCCGGGCGCAGCGGTTGACCTCGCCGATGGTGGCGTAGGCGCGCGCCTCCATCGCGTACAGCAGGGACTGCTGGCGCGGGGTGGCGGAGTCGCGGCTGCCGTACTGGGCCAGGTGGATCAGCTCCAGGGCGTCCTCGCCCCGGTTGAGGTGGATCATCTGGCGGCTCATGTCGGTGAGGATCAGCGCACCGAACGGGCGGTCCCCCGCCTCCTTGGCCGCGTGCAGGGCGAGCACGTAGTACTTCTGCGCGCTCGGGTGCATCCCGACGTCGTAGGACATCCACCCGGCGAGGTGGGCGAGTTCGGCGGTGAGCCGGAACAGCCGCTTGGTGGTGGCCTCGTTGTACGTCTCCTGGAGCAGGTCGGTGACCTCGTGGAGCTGCCCGACGACGGCCTTGCGGCGCAGCCCGCCGCCGTTCTGCGCGTCCCACTGCCGGAACATGACCGTGGTCTGCTCCAGCAGTTCGAGCTCGGGTTCGGAGAGCCGGCCGGTGAACGCCTCGCCGCCGTTGGCCGCGGTGAGGATCGGGGTGGGGACCCCGGTCGGGCCGGGGGCGAGCCAGCGCTGCATCGGCTCGATCAGCGCGGCGCCCGCGGTCAGCGCCAGCGAGGTGCCGAGGAAGCCCCGGCGGTTGAGCATGAGGTCGCTGCGGGAGTAGTCGCTGATCAGCTGGACGGTCTGCTGCCCGCTCCACGGCAGGTCGACGCTGCCGCCCACGGTCGAGACCGGGATCGCGGCGCGCAGACCGAGGTCCTCGATCGAGACCACCGAGCCGAACCGTTCGGAGAAGAGCTCCGACATGATCTTGGGGATCGGCTCCCGGGGCTGTTCGCCGTCGAGCCAGCGGCGCACCCGGGAGGTGTCGGTGGACACGTGGTGGGCGCCGATCTGCCGGGCCTTCCGGTTGACCTGGCGGGCCAACTCGCCCTTGGACCAGCCACTGCGGACGAACCACGTGGTCAGCTTCTCGTTCGGTTGCTTCTCTGCCATGGGTGACGTCCCCATCCCGCCCGGCCCCCAACGGGGCCCCGATCGTGACCGCCCGACGGTTGCGGGCTCTTGCCAGACGTGCCGTGCCTGAAGTGCTGCCGCGCCGCGGCGGTGCCGCACCGCGACGCTCTCGCACTGGTGTGCCATCCTCGCGGACGATCCGTCAGATCCCCTACTCCCGTAGCCAGTCGACCCGGAACGAGCACCTCGACGACATCCGCATGCTGAACGTAATGCCCTGCGAGGGGCCCGCGGGAGCGGCCCTGGCGAAACGCCACCTTTCGCCACCCCCGGGAGTGAACCGCAGCCCGGGGGCGCACGCTTCACTTAGGAGGTCCCGACGGCTCGGCGTATGCGGCCCGCCCAGTCACCCGGCGTTTCCCGGAGGACCCGGCGGACCCGCAATCCACCGCGGTCACAGGCGAGTTCACCGTCCACTCCGGACGGCGCCAGTCCCACGAACACGACGATCCGGCATCGCCGCCGCCACCACAAGGCGGCGCCCGAGGCACACGGACGGAACAGGCGCACACCACGCGCTGCGCGCCGCCACCGCACTACGCACCACACGGCTGACAATCGACACACAGTCACCGTCCCGTAACCATCGGCTACGAGAACCTGTTGGGGGAGGCATGGACAACCTGTTCGGCGAACTTCGACTGGGGCACCTTCGGCTCGCACCGCTGGGCACGCGCCGCCGCACCAAGGTCACCGCGTCCCAGGCCGCCGCGGAGTACACCGGTCGCTGGGGCTGGGCGGTCGTCACCGGCGACCCGGTCGCCGGCGCCACCGCCCCGACCCGCTGTCCCTGCGGCTCCGCCCTGTGCGCCGCCCCCGGTCCCCACCCGCTGCCCGGCGGAGGGGGCCGCGCCCGCGCCGCCCGCGCCGGCGGCTCGGTGCTGTTCCCCACCGGCCGCTCCTTCGACGTCCTGGACGTCCCCGAGCAGGCCGGCCTCCAGGCGCTGGTCCGGCTGGAGCGGATGGGCACCCAGGTGGGCCCGGTGCTCGCCGCCCCCACCGGCCGGCTCCAGTTCCTGGTCGCCGCCGGCACCGCCCGGCGCCTGCCCGACCTGCTGTACCGGATGGGCTGGGACGACGCCGCGCTCGACCTGGTCTGCCACGGCGAGGGCGGCTACGTCGCCGCCCCTCCCACCGTCCTCGGCGGCCTCGGCCCGGTCCGCTGGCTGCGCCGCCCCACCCGGGACAACGCGGGCTGCCCGCCCGAGGCCCGGCTGCTGCTCGGCACCCTCGCCTACGCGTGCCACCGCGGCCGCGAGCGCACCGCCGAACCGGCCTGGATGGCCTCGTGAGCCGAGCGCTCCCCTCCGGGACGCGCTGAACCCGGCCCCGCCGCCGACCCGGCGCCCGCGCCGGACGCCCGACGGACGCGCCACGGACCCGCGACGACCGACGCGCGACGACGGACACGCGAAAGGGCCCGCTCCCGGAAGGGAGCGGGCCCTGGCGCGCGGGGAGCCTCAGGCCCCGGTCAGCCTCAGTCCCCGATCAGCGCGTCCACGAACGCCCCCGGCTCGAACGGAGCCAGGTCGTCCGCACCCTCGCCCAGGCCGATCAGCTTGACCGGCACGCCCAGCTCGCGCTGGACCGCGACCACGATGCCGCCCTTGGCGGTGCCGTCCAGCTTGGTCAGCACGATGCCGGTGATGTCGACCACCTCGGCGAACACCCGGGCCTGGATCAGACCGTTCTGGCCGGTGGTGGCGTCCAGCACCAGCAGCACCTCGTCCACCGGGCCGTGCTTCTCGACGACCCGCTTGACCTTGCCCAGCTCGTCCATCAGGCCGGTCTTGGTGTGCAGTCGGCCGGCGGTGTCGATCAGCACGGTGTCCGCGCCCTCGGCGATGCCCTCCTTGACCGCGTCGAAGGCGATCGAGGCCGGGTCCCCGCCCTCCGGGCCGCGCACGGTGCGCGCCCCGACCCGCTCGCCCCAGGTCTGGAGCTGGTCCGCGGCGGCGGCCCGGAAGGTGTCGGCGGCGCCGAGCACCACCTTGCGGCCGTCGGCGACCAGGACGCGGGCCAGCTTGCCGGTGGTGGTGGTCTTGCCGACGCCGTTGACGCCGACCACCAGGACCACGGCCGGGCCCTCCTCGTGCTTGGTGGAGCGGACGGTGCGGTCGGAGTCCTTGCCGATCAGCTCGACCAGCTCCTCGCGCAGCAGCCCGCGCAGCTCGTCGGGCGTACGGGTGCCGAGCACCTTCACCCGGGTGCGCAGCCGCTCGACCAGCTCCTGGGTGGGGGCGACGCCGACGTCCGCCGTGAGCAGGGTCTCCTCGATCTCCTCCCAGGTGTCCTCGTCCAGGTGCTCCCGGGAGAGCAGCGAGAGCAGGCCCTTGCCGAGCGAGTTCTGCGAGCGGGAGAGCCGCGAGCGCAGTCGGACCAGCCGGCCCGCGGTGGGCTCGGGGACCTCGATGGCGGGTGCGGTCTCGGCGGCCTCGGGGGCCTCGACGACCTCGGCGGCCTCGGGAGCCTCCGTCTCCGCCGGGAGTTCCACCTCCTCGATGGTGCGGCGGGGTGCCTCCGTCGGCGGAGCGGCCTCCTCGCCGACCTGGGGCTCCCGCGGGGTGGGCTTCGGCGCCGTGATGACCGGCGCCTGCGACTTCGGGGGCAGCTGCTGGCGTCGTCTGCCGGAAACGACGAGGCCGGTGATCGCGCCGACGGCGACCACGGCGATGACTACGGCAAGGATCACGTATTCCATAACGGCTCCAGTATCCGCGACCGGAGCCCGGATGGACCGCAGCCGCCCTACACGGACGCGGTGTGCGACGCCCTCGGCCGCCGTTCCCGGTGCCCGTCCCGCAGCCGCTGGCTGATCACCTGGGAGATGCCGTCGCCCTTCATGGTCACGCCGTAGAGGGCGTCGGCGCACTCCATGGTGAGCTTCTGGTGGGTGATCACGATCAGCTGGGAGCTCTCCCGCAGCTCCTCCATGATCCCGATCAGCCGGCGCAGGTTGGTCTCGTCGAGCGCCGCCTCCACCTCGTCCATCACGTAGAACGGGCTGGGCCGCGCCTTGAAGATCGCCACCAGCAGCGCCACCGCGGTCAGCGAGCGCTCGCCGCCGGACAGCAGCGACAGCCGCTTGACCTTCTTGCCCGGCGGCCGGGCCTCCACCTCGACGCCGGTGGCCAGCATGTCCTCCGGGTCGGTCAGCACCAGCCGGCCCTCCCCGCCCGGGAAGAGCCGGGCGAAGACGGCCTCGAACTGGGCGGCGGTGTCGTGGTACGCCGAGGTGAACAGCTGCTCGACCCGCTGGTCCACGTCCCGGACGATGTCCAGCAGGTCCCGTCGGCTGCGCTTGAGGTCGTCCAGCTGCTCGCCGAGGAAGGCGTGGCGCTCCTCCAGCGCGGCGAACTCCTCCAGCGCCAGCGGGTTGACCTTGCCGAGCTGCTGGTACGCCTTCTCGGCCGCCCGCAACCGCTTCTCCTGCTCGGCCCGGACGTACGGGTACGGCTCCCCGGGCTCGCCGCCCTCCTCCGGGAGGGACGGCGGGACGGGCTGGTCCGGCCCGTACGAGGCGAGCAGGCCGTCGCCGTCGATGCCGAACTCCTCCAGCGCGCGGGCCTCCAGCTGCTCGATCCGCAGCCGCTTCTCCGCCCGCAGCACCTCGTCCCGGTGCCCGGCGTCGACCAGCTTGTCCAGCTCCTCCTTGAGGCCGCGGCCGTGCTCGCGGTGCTCGCGCAGCTCCTGCTCGCGCTCGGCGCGCTCCTGTTCGACGGCCGCCCGCCCGGCGTCCGCGCGGGCCAGCGACACCTCCAGGCAGGCCAGCAGCTGCCGGGCGCCGGACGCGACCGCGTTCGCCACCGAGGCGTCGTGCTCGGCGCGCCGGCGGCGCTCGGCGGCCCGGGCGCGCGCCTCGCGCTCGGCGCGGGCGGCCCGGTCCAGCTGGTCGGCCCGGCCGGTCAGGGCGCGCACCCGCTCCTCGTGGGTGCGCACGGCGAGCCGGGCCTCCAGTTCGGCCTGCCGGGCGGCGCTCGCCGCCTCGGCCAGCCGCTGCTGCTCGGCGGTGTTCGGCTCGTCCTCCCCGTCCCGGGCCGACCGCTCGGCGGCGGCCAGCCGCTCGGCCAGCTCCTGCGCGCCGTCGAGCAGCCCGGTCAGCCCCTGCTCGGCCCGCGCGACGGCGGCCGACAGCCGCTCGGCCTCCCCGGCGGCGGCCCGGGCCTGCCCGCCGAGCCGGCCGAGCGCTCCGGCGGTCCCCGCCCGCTCCTTCTCCGTCTGCCGCCGCCGCTCGGCCAGTTGCTCCACCTCGGCGGCCGACTCCCGGCGCCGTTCGGTGAGTTCGGCCAGCCGCTCGGCCGACTCGGCGCAGCGGGCGGCGAGTTCCCCGATCGCCCGGGCCGTCTCGTCCACCGCCGCCCGGGTCTCCAGCAGGCTCGGTGCGCCGCCGGACCCGCCCTGGGCGAAGCCGGCGCCGAGCCGGTCCCCGTCGAGGGTGACGGCGCGGACTCCGGGCAGCGCGGCGACCAGCCGCAGTGCCCGGTCCAGGTCCGCGACCACCGCGACCCCGGAGAGCAGTTGACGGACGGCACCGAGCAACTCGGCCGGGCCGTCGACCAGTTCGGCCGCCCAGCGGGCTCCCTCCGGCAACTCGCCCGGCACGTCGGCCACTTCGGTGACGCCGGCGATCAGCAGCGCGGCGCGGCCGGCGTCCTCGGCGCGCAGCAGCCGCAGCGCCTCGACGGCGGCGGACGGCGAGTCGACGGCCACCGCGTCGGCCGCCGCACCGAGCGCCGCGGCGACGGGCACCTCGTACCCCGCCTCGATCCGCAGCAGCGCGGCCGCCGGGCCGAGCAGTCCGTCCAGCCGCTCCCCGGCGTCCAGCAGCGCGCCGGTGCCATCCTTGCGGCGCAGCCCGAGGGAGAGCGCCTCGTGCCGTGCGACCAGCCCGGCCCGCTCCCGTTCGGCGGCGCCGGCCGCCTCCCGGGCTTCGGCCAACTCGCGCTCCACCAGAGCCAGTTGCTCCCGCGCCCGCTGGTACCGGGCCTCGACCCGGTCATCCTCCCCGGCCAGGCCGTCCACCTGCCGCTGGAGTTCGTCCAGCTCGCTCCGCGCGGCCTCGGCGCGCAGCAGCGCCTCCTCCCTGGCCTCGGCGAGCCGCCCGATCTCGGCCTGCGCCGCGGCGGCCTCGGACCGGGCGGCGGCGGCCTGCCCCTGGAGCCGGGCCAGGCCCTCCCGGCGGTCGGCGATGGCCCGGGCGGCATCGCGCAGCCGGCGCTCCTCGTCGGCCAGCTCCCGCTCCAGCCCTCCCCTGCGCTCGACCGCCTCGGCCAGCGCGTACCGGGCCTCCTCCAGCGCCTCGGCCAGCGCGGCCTCCTCCTCGCGGACCCGCTCGGCCTCCCGTTCCAGCTCCTGCGGGTCGCGCCCGCGCCGCTCCTCCCCCCGTGCCCCGGCGGCGGCGTGCCGGGCGCGGGCCTCGGCCAGCCCGAGGGTGCCGCGGGTGCGCTCGGCGAGCGCGGAGAGCCGGTACCAGGTCTGCCGGGCGGTCTCCAGGCTCGGCCCGAGCTGCTGGACCTGTGCCTCCAGGGCGCGCTCGCGCCGCACCGCCCGGGCCAGGTCCTGCTCGACGGTGGTGCGGCGCAGCCGCAGCGCCAGCTCGTCCGCGACCTCGGCCTCGACGGCCCGGCGCAGCGTGCACAGGTCGTCGGCGAGCAGCCGCAGCCGGGCGTCCCGCAGGTCGGCCTGGATGCCGGCGGCCCGGCGGGCGATCCGGGCCTGGCGGCCGAGCGGTCCGAGCTGGCGGCGCAGTTCGGACACCAGGTCCTGGACCCGGTTGAGGTTGGCCTGCATCGCGTCCAGCTTCCGCAGCGCCTTCTCCTTGCGCTTGCGGTGCTTGAGGACGCCGGCCGCCTCCTCGATGAAGGCGCGCCGGCCCATCGGGTCGGCGTGCAGGACGGAGTCGAGCTGCCCCTGCCCGACGATGACGTGCATCTCGCGGCCGATGCCGGAGTCGGAGAGCAGCTCCTGGATGTCCAGCAGGCGGCAGGTCTCGCCGTTGAGCGCGTACTCGCTGCCGCCGTTGCGGAACATGGTCCGGGTGATGGTCACCTCGGAGTAGTCGATCGGCAGGGCGCCGTCACCGTTGTCGATGGTGAGGCTGACCTCGGCGCGGCCGAGCGGGGCGCGCCCGCTGGTCCCGGCGAAGATGACGTCCTCCATCTTGCCGCCGCGCAGCGTCTTGGCCCCCTGCTCGCCCATCACCCAGGAGAGCGCGTCGACCACGTTGGACTTGCCGGAGCCGTTCGGGCCGACGACGCAGGTGATGCCGGGCTCGAAGCGCAGCGTGGTGGCGGAGGCGAAGGACTTGAACCCGCGCAGCGTCAGACTCTTCAGGTGCACGCCGCCGGTCCCCTCGTTCGCTCACGACTGGAACCGACTCTATCCGGAGCACGACACGACGAAGGGACGCCACATCCGGGCGTCCCTTGCAAGCTGCGTCCCTTTCGGGGCGGCTCTGTGCACAGCGGCGTCGATCTGTGAGGACCGGGCGGGACTCAGGTGAGAGCCGGCTCCCGCTGGTCCAGATCGATGCTGTTGAGCAGCGAGTGCTCGTCAGCGACAGCGGTGAGAGCGTCGTTCTCCGCCTGCATCCGAAGGAGCTGGGCTTCAAGGTCCTGGACGCGCTGCTGGAGCCGTCGCATCTCGGAGAGCATTCGCGGGTCGGGGCCGCCGACGTACCCGAGAAGCGCCTTTGCCATGATGAATGGTCCTCCACGCTGAGTGACCGAACCGGAACGGTACAGGTCTAGGGGGAAGGGGGACGCACGCGCGGCGCGCCTCCGGAAGTGCTGGCTGGGCACTACGGCACAACCACCGTGAGCTGGGCTCACGAGGGCATGCGCCTACCGGGAAAACGCGGTCGTGTGCGCGGGCTTCCAGCGTCTCACCAAAGACGGAAAGGGTCAACACGATCACCGCACGCTACCGCGCCCCTGTCACCTGCCCGGCGGTGTCGTCACGCCTGGGGGGCCTCGGGACGGGTCCACGACACGCTCGTGGATCATCGTTCGATGCGGAGTCAACCACGAGTCTGCCCGGATGGCAACCTCGTGACACCGCCAGTTCCGGATCTTTTCCCCGGAGCCCGCGCGGCGGGGCGGCGACGGCCGGTGACGGGTGGGCAAGCGGTCGGCGGCGGTCCGCGAACCCGGCGGCTCAGCGGATCTCGAACCCCTCGTACCCGGGGCCGACCGCCGTCCAGATCTCGGTGACACCGGTGACGTTGCCCGGGGTGCCGGGGCCGCGCAGCCGGGCCAGCAGCTCCTCGCAGTCGGCCGCGAGCCCCTCGGCCACCACCTGCACCCGGCCGTCGCCGAGGTTGCTCGCGTAGCCGCTCAGGCCGATCTCCAGCGCCCGTGCCCTGGTCCACCAGCGGAACCCGACCTGCTGGACCTTCCCCCGGACCCAGGCGGTCACCCGGACCGGTTCCTCACTGTGGGCGTCGCGACCGTGCATGCCCCCGACCCTAACCCGCGCGAACGCGAGCGGCCCCGCCGGAGGACCGGCGGGGCCGCTGGTGTGGCGGGCGGGTGGGTCACCAGTCCCCGCCGCCGAAGTCGCCGCCCCCGCCGAAGTCCCCGCCGCCACCGAAGTCGCCACCGCCGAAGTCGGCGGCGTTGAAGTCGGCGCCGGTGAAGTCGCCGCCCTCGTACTGGTCCTGGTAGCCGCCGCCCATCATCGGCGCGGCCGCGTACGCCGGGCCGCTCATCATCGAGCCGAGCATGGTGCCGACCAGCAGGCCCGGCAGCAGACCGCCGCCGCCGAAGCCGCTGTAGTACCCGCCCGCGTACGGGGCGTACGCCGGGCCTGCGTTCCAGTACGGCTGCGGGCCCTGCTCGGTGTCGACGGTGCGGACGGCCGGGTCCAGGCCCGCCGCCATCCGGTCCGCGTCGGCCTGGCAGACCGGCACGGAACGGGCGGAGCCGCCGCCCGGGGCCCAGTCGACGTCCTTGACGGACGGGCCGTGGCGCGGGTCCATGAAGCACGGGGGACGGCGCTCGGGCAGCGGCCGCTTCTCCCGCCGGGCGGCCAGGGTGGCCAGCGAGAAGCGGCCCTCCTCGATCGCCTCGGTGACCTGCTTGACGTCCTCCGGCCGCTTGGCCTCGTCGATCAGCCGCTTGGACTTCTCGTACGAGTCCAGGGCCTGGCTGTAGTCGGTGCGCTGGGCGTCGTCGGCGTCTGCGGCGGCCGGGTTGAAGTCGAGCCGCTCCAGCTCGACGCCGAAGGCGGTGATGTCCTCGTCCACCACCCGGCGCAGCTGCTCCAGCTCGGCCCGGGCCTGCGCCTCCTTGCGCTGCTTGGCCCGGCGGAACAGGAAGAAGACCCCGGCCCCGGCCAGCGCCAGCAGCACGACCGGGATGACCACCCAGGCGATCGAGGTGCTGTGGTTGACCCCGGTGCCCTTGGTCTGCGGAGCCGCCTGGTCGACGAAGGAGTTCAGGGTGGCGTCGATGTCGCCGCCGTTCGACCGGGCGGCCGCGCCGGCGATGCGCTGCGGCTGGCCGGCGCCCATCGCGCCGCGGTCGCCGCCGGCGTCGAGCGTGCCGTCGTGCCAGACCGCGTAGACGCCGTCGATGCCCACCAGGGTGCGCAGGTCCTGGAGGGTGGACTTGGCGAACGCCTTGTCGGGGATGACCGCGACGAAGATCGGCTTGTCGGCCTTGTCGATCTTCTTGGTCAGGGCATCGGCCTGGGCCTGGCTGAAGCGGCCGGTCATGGCCGGGGCGACGTAGACCTGCCCCTTCTTCAGCGTGGCGGCGGCGTCGCTCAGCCCGCCGGCGGCCGAGGCCGCCGGCGCCAGCAGGAGCATCAGCAGCCCGAGCAGCGCCGCCACCAGGGCAAGCGGCCCGGCGCCCCGGGAACGTCGTGCAAGGGTTCTCATGCCCCCGACGCTACCGTGATCGGCCCCGGAGCACGCCATACCCTTCGCATACTGGTATCGGCAAGAGCCCCGTCGTCCGCCGGGGTGGCGCCCCTCCTCGGGGATGATGTTCCCCCGAGCTTCCCCTGAGACGGGCCCGGCGCGGGAACCCCGCGGGGCCCCCGGACGTACGTCCCGGCGGGCACGGCCCGGTGCCGGGGCACTGCGGGGGCGTGCCGACCGTACCGCGCGAGCGGGCATAGTGGTCCCGGACCGCCGGTCCCATTGCCCTTTCTTTACTCAGCCCGTTCCTGACCCAACTCCCGATCGGAGCGCTCGGTGATCATCGGCCTCGTCACCGCCGTGGCGGCATCCGCCTGCTACGGCACCGGCTCGGTCCTCCAGGCCGTCGGATCCCGCCGCTCCGCCCGGGAGGAGGCCGCCAAGGGCGCCACCACCTCGACCACCGAGCACGGCGGCCCGAGCCTGTCCTCGACCGCGAAGGCCGCCGTCACCTGGGAGTTCATCCTCGGCACGGTGCTGGACCTGATCGGCTTCGGGCTCGGCGCGCTGGCCGCGCGGCTGCTGCCGCTGTTCCTCTCCCAGACCATCATCAGCGCCAACCTGGTGATCACCGCGGTGCTCAGCATCAAGCTGCTGGGCATCCGGCTCAAGCAGCTGGAGTGGGCCTCGATCGGCGTGCTCTGCTCGGCGCTGGTGCTGCTGGCCGTCTCGGCCGGGCCGGAGGGAGGGCACCACGCGGCGATGTCCTTCCACTGGGCGCTGCTGATCGTCACCACCGTGCTGCTGGTCGGCGGCAGCCTGCTGGTGCGGCGGATGGGCGCCAACGGCGCCATCGTCGCCGGTCTGCTCTCCGGACTCGGCTTCGGCGCCCTGGGCGTCGGGGTGCGCATCCTCAACGGCGTCGAGCCGTTCGCGCTCGGTCCGCTGCTCTCCGACCCGGCGCTGTACGCCGTCCTGGTCGGCGGCCTCGGCGGCATGTACATCCACACCGTGGCGCTCCAGATCGGCTCGGTGAACGGGGCGACCGCCGCGCTGGTGGTCGGCGAGACGGTGCTGCCCGGCGCGGCCGGCGTGCTCTGGCTCGGCGACTCCTCCAAGGCCGGCCTGGGCTGGCTGGGCGTGGTCGGCTTCCTGCTCGCGGTGGTCTCCGCGGTCGGGGTCGCCTACTTCGGCCAGGACACCCACGGCACGCCCGGGGAGCCGGCCCCGCAGGAGCCCGAGCTCACCCGGAAGTAGCCCTCCGGCCCCCGCTCGCCTGGCGCGGCACGCGCTGGCAGCGGGGGCAGAAGTAGCTGGAGCGGTTCATCCAGGCCGCCCTCCGGATCGGGGTGCCGCAGCGGCGGCAGGGCTCCTGCGCGCGGCCGTAGGCGTCGAGGTCCCGGGAGAAGTAGCCGCTCTCGCCGTTCACGTTGACGTAGAGGCTGTCGAAGCTGGTGCCGCCCACGGCGAGCGCCGCCGTCATCACGTCCCGGGCGTTGGCCAGCAGCAGGAGGGCCTGCGGGCGGGTGAGCGTCGAGGTCGGGCGGTCGTAGTGCAGCCGGGAGCGCCACAGCGCCTCGTCGGCGTAGATGTTGCCGACGCCGCTGATCAGGCTCTGGTCGAGCAGGGCGCGCTTGACGGTGGTCCGCCTGGCCCGCAGCGCGGCCACGAAGGCGGCGTCGTCGAAGCGCGGGTCGAGCGGGTCGCGGGCGATGTGCGCGATGGAGACCGGGGTGCCCTCCGGGTCCCCGTCCTCGGCCTCCTCGACCGCCAGGCCGCCGAAGGTCCGCTGGTCCACGAAGCGCAGCTCGCGCCCGCCGTCGTCGAAGCGCAGCCGGACCCGCAGGTGCGTCTCGTCGGGGACGGACGGGTCCTGGACGAGGAGCTGGCCGCTCATCCCGAGGTGGCCGATCAGCGAGAATCCGGCGCCGGCACCGGTCAGCGGCACCCACAGGTACTTGCCGCGCCGCTGCGCGCTGCCGAAGGTCGTGCCGGTCAGCCGGGCCGAGAAGTCGGCCGCGCCGGCGGGCTGGCGGCGCACCGCGCGCGGGTGCAGCACCTGGACGTCGGCGACGGTCCGCCCGGCCACCCAGGTGGCCAGACCACGGCGGACGACCTCGACCTCGGGGAGTTCGGGCACGGGAGAACGCCTCCTGCTGGGCGGATCGGCATCGGTACGGATCGGCAGGAGTGAAGGTTACTGCGCGGCGGGCCCGGCGTGTCGGGCCGTCGCTCAGGCCCCGGCGGGGAGCCGGTCGGCGTACTTCTCCTTGATCGCGCGCCAGGCGCTCTCGGCGGCCTTCTGCTCGGCTTCCTTCTTGGAGCGGCCGACGCCGCTGCCGAAGTCCTCACCGGCCACCCGGGCCGCCGCGGTGAAGGTCTTCTCGTGGTCCGGACCGGACTCCATGACGACGTACTCGGGCACGCCGATGCCCACCGAGGCGGTGAGCTCCTGGAGGCTGGTCTTCCAGTCCAGGCCGGCGCCCAGCTGAGAGGATTCCTCGATCAGCGGGTCGAACAGCCGGTGGACGAACTCGGTGGCCGCTTCCAGCCCCCGGTCCAGGTAGATGGCGCCGATCACGGCCTCGACGGTGTCCGCGAGGATCGACGACTTGTCGCGGCCGCCGGTGCCCTCCTCGCCCTTGCCGAGCCGGATGAACGCGCCGAGCTCCAGGCCGCGGCCGACGTCCGCGAGCGCGCGGGAGTTGACCACCGCGGCGCGCAGTTTGGCGAGCGTGCCCTCCGGGACGTCCGGGTGGACGCGGTAGAGGGTGTCGGTCACCACGAGGCCCAGCACCGAGTCGCCGAGGAACTCCAGGCGCTCGTTGGTGGGCAGCCCGCCGTTCTCGTACGCGTACGAGCGGTGGGTCAGGGCACGTACCAGAAGGGCGCGCTCGAGCGTGTACCCGAGGCGCCCTTCCAGGACGTCGTATTCGGTCGAAGCCGGCCCACCGGCCTTGCCGCCGCCCGAAGGACCCTTCGGGGCGGAGGACGCCTTGCGGGTGGAGTTACCGTCCGACATCGATCCGTGCACCCCGCCGATCAGACCGAGAGGACCTGGCGACGGTTGTACGTGCCGCAGCTCGGGCACGCGATGTGGCCGAGCTTCGGCTCGTGGCAGCGGTCGCACGCCACGAGGGCCGGAACGACGGCCTTCCAGTTGGACCGACGGTGGCGCGTGTTGCTGCGCGACATCTTCCGCTTCGGAACAGCCACGGCTACTTCTCCTGGTTCTCGGCGAGACCCTCACGGGTGTCGCTGGTCTTGATCCCGTCACCCTCGTCGCCGGGGGCGGCGGAGAGTCCCTGCAGAGCCGCCCACCGGGGGTCGGCGGCGTCGTGGTGGTGCGTCGGGTCGTCGCTCAGGCGCGCTCCGCACTCGGAGCACAGGCCCAGGCAGTCTTCCTGGCACACCGGCTGCAGCGGCAGTGCGAGCACCACCGCGTCACGCAGCACCGGCTGGAGGTCGAAGAAGTCGCCCTCCAGACGGTAAGTCTCTTCTTCCGAGTCCTCGTCGAGGTCCTCGGTCCCGGCCGTCGCGGCGCGATGGCGCTCGTCGGACTCCGGGTAGTAGTACAGCTCCTGGAAGTCGACGTCGACGTCGAACTCGACGGGCTCCAGGCACCGGACGCACTCGCCCTCGACGTGGGCCTCGGCGGTGCCGGTGACCAGCACGCCCTCGACCACGGACTCCAGGCGGAGTTCCAGCTCGATCGGGCTTCCCTCCGGAACCCCGACCACGTCGACGATCCCGAGGCCCTCGGGGGCCTCCAGGGTCCGGCTCACCTTGCGCATCGAGCCCGGGCGACGGCCGAGCTCGTGCGTGTCAAACACGAGGGGGTCGCGGTGGTCGAGGCGGTTCACAGTGTCCTGACTTCCATAGGAATCAACGAGGAGTCCCCATACAAGTCGGCGTTGCGAGAGGGCAAGCCGACGGCCGGACATGGGGAGGCCGGAGTGGTCAGACTACCGGAGTCTCCCGCCAGGCCCAACTTCGGTCCCGTCAGGAGACTCCCCCGCCGTCGCGCCCGGGCCGGTTCAGCGGCCGCCGAGCTCCCGCAGCCTGGTCATGTCGATCATGCTGGTGTCGAAGAAGCTGGTCTCGTCCAGGCCCTGGCCCTGTCCCTGCTGCTGGCCCTGCTGCTGGTGCGGCACGGTCGGCGGGGCGGCGGGCGGCTGCGGGTAGGCGTAGCCGTCGTACGACTGCGCCGGGTAGCCCGGCTGCTGCTGGGCGTACCCGTAGCCGTCCCCCTGCTGCGGCGGGTAGCCCGGCTGCTGCGGGTAGCCGCCCTGCTGCTGGCCCCACTGGGTGCTGTACGGGTCGCCCTGGCCGGCCGGGTCGAAGCCGCCGCCGTACACCTCGGCGTACTGCCCGCCCGGCTGCTGGGCGGCCGCGTACTGGTCGGCGCCGGGGGCCTGCCAGCCGGCCGCGGCCGGGGCCTGCTCGGGCCAGGTCTGCTGCTGCGGGACCTCCTCGCGGTACCAGGCGATGTCCCCGCCCTCGGCGTCCTCGGCGAAGCCCGCCGCCACCGCCTCGGCCCGCTCCTTGGCCTGCTGGGCCTGGTCGGCGGCGGCCAGGTAGGCGCCCAGCTCGTCGATCGGCCGCTTGCCGAGCAGCTTGTCGCGGCCCTTGCCGACCGCGTCCAGGGTGGCGCTGAGCACGTTCTCCAGGGTGGCGAGCTTCACATCGACGTACTCGTCCACCTCGGGGCTCGGGCTGATCCGCTGCGGACGGAACTCCTCGCCGTCGCCCTCGCCGCCGGACTCGGTCTCGAAGACGCTGGAGTCGCCGCGCAGCTTGGTGCGGCCGCGGCCGACCGCGCCCAGCGTCTTGGTCAGCACGACCTCGAAGTTGGCGAGCTTGCTGTCCACGTAGTCGTCGGCCTCGGCCCGCTTGGCCTCGACCTCGGCGCGCGCCTCGGCGAGGATCCGGTCGGCCTCGGCCTGGGCCCGGCGGACCACCTCGGTGTCCGAGATCAGCGAGCCGCGCTCGGCGTGCGCGCCCTGGATGATCCGCTCGGCCTCGGCCTGGGCGCCCGCCACCACCTGCTCGTGGTCGGCCATCACCGACTGGGCCTGGGCGAGTTCGGCGGGCAGGGCCGCCTTGAGGTCGTTGAGCAGGCCGATCAGCTCGGCCCGGTTCACCACGCAGGAGGCCGACATCGGCATCGAGCGGGCGTTCTCGACCGCCGCCACGATCTCGTCGACCTTGTTCTGCACGTCCACGGGTCTTCGTCTTTCCGTGTGCCGCCGACGCTCCGGCGGAGGCAGGCCCGACGCGGTGGACCTCACCGCAGGGCAGGGAGTACTGACTGTACGGCCACTGCCCTGCGGGTTCCCAACCCCCGAGCCGAACGGGCGGCCCGGGAAACGGACATGAGGTGACGAACCGGCAGAATCGGACAGCCGGCGGGCTACTGCGCCGCCCTGCGCTCCGCGATCCGCTCGACCAGCCGGCCGTGCACCGCCTCCGGCAGCAGGTGCGAGACGTCGCCGCCGTACGAGGCGACCTCCTTGGCCAGCGTCGAGGACAGGAAGCTGTACGTCGGCGAGGTCGGCAGGAACAGCGTCTCCACGCCGGTCAGGCCGTTGTTCATGTGCGCCATCTGCAACTCGTAGTCGAAGTCGCTGACCGCGCGCAGGCCCTTGACGATCGCCGGGATACCGCGCTCGCGGCAGAAGTCCACCAGCAGGCCCTGGTGCGACTCGACCACCACGTTGCCGAAGTCCGCGGTGACCTCCTCGATCAGGCCGATCCGCTCCTCGATGGTGAACATGCCCTGCTTGTTCCGGTTGACCAGGACCGCGACGTGCACCACGTCGTAGAGCTTGGAGGCGCGCTCGATGATGTCGAGGTGGCCGTTGTGGATCGGGTCGAACGAACCGGGACAGACGGCTCGGCGCATGACGTGTGTGCTCCCTCGTGGGGTGACGGCTACTGCGGGCCGCGGCCCGCTACTCCTGATCGCCGGCCGCGGCGGCGGCGCGACCGTACCAGAGCGTGCCCTCGCCGTAACGGCGGGAGCGCAGCCCCTCGAACCCCTCGGGCCAACCGAACTCGCCGCCCCGGGTGCTGCGCTCCACGGTGACGAGTACGTCCTCCGCGAGCCAGCCCCCGGCCAGGAGTGTGATCAGCATCTCGCGCAGCTCCCCGTCCGTCACCGCGTACGGCGGGTCCAGGAACACCAGGTCGTACGGCCTCTCCGGGGCCGGACCGGCGATCACCTTCTCCGCCTTGGCGGCCCGCACCTCGGCGCCCGGCAGGCCCAGCGCCCGGACGTTCTCCCGGATCACCCGGGCCGCCTGGCCGTCCGCCTCCACCAGCAGGACGTGCTCGGCGCCGCGCGAGAGCGCCTCCAGCCCGACCGCGCCCGACCCGCCGAACAGGTCCAGCATCCGGGCCCCGTGCACGGTGCCGCGCAGCGCCTCCAGGGTGGAGAACATCGCCTCCCGGGCCTTGTCGGAGGTCGGGCGGGTGCCCCGGCCGGGCGGTACGGCCAGGCGGCGGCCGCCGGCCGCCCCGGCGATCACGCGGGTCATGGTGGTGGGAGGTCCTTTCGTCGCTGCCCGACCACGCTATACGGCGCGGGCCCCGCCCGGCGTACCGGCGGGGCCCGCGGGCAGTGCGGCTCAGCTCGCCTCGGCGCCCGCCGAGGGGGCCGGGACGGCCGCGCCGAGCAGCGCCGGCGAGGCGTAGCGGGACCAGGACAGGCAGCCGTCGGGCGGGCAGAACTCGGGGCGGCGCGGGTCGTGCCCGAGCTCGCGCAGCTTGGTGCGGACGGAGTCGGGCGTGCGGCCGAAGCGGGCGGCGATCCGGGCGACGGTCTCACCGTCGTGGAAGCGCCGGACCAGCTCCTCCTCGTGCTGCGGCACCCAGGGGGCGCCGTGGCCGGGGTACAGCTCGCGCAGCACGTCGCGGTCGGGGATGGGCTCGGAGACGTCGGCGACGATCGCCAGCGCCCGCAGCGCGCGGTTGAGCGCGATCCGCAGCGAGGCGACGTCCTCGACCGGCAGGCGGAGCTTGCCCGAGGCGAGCGGTGCGGCGGCCGCCCCCTCGCGCCAGCCGGTCAGGGTGAGGGTGACCTCGCGGTCGTCGTCGCTGGCGAGTTCGATCCGGAAGACCTTGTCGCCCAGCGGGAGCTCGTTGAGATGACGGAATGCCATGGCATGACCCCCAAGTGTCGCGCCAGGTACGCACCTTGGGGGTGCGCCCTGAACACCTTCATTCTCTCGTGGGGGTCTGACAGTCCGGCGGCCCCGGGGCCGCTCAGCCCTTCTCCATGTAGGCCGCGCGGTCCTCGTCGAGCAGGCTCTCCAGCGCGGTGCGCAGCTCCGGGTGGGCGGCGAGGTCCGGGTCCTCGGCGACCAGCCGGGTGGCCTCGGTGCGGGCGGTCAGGATGACCTCCTCGTCCTCCAGCACCGAGAGCACCTTGAGCGAGGACTTCACCCCGGACTGCGCCTGGCCCAGCACGTCGCCCTCGCGGCGCTGTTCGAGGTCGATCCGGGACAGCTCGAAGCCGTCCAGGGTGCCGGCCACCGCGTCCAGCCGGGCCCGGGCGGCGCTGGCCCCGGGCATGTCGGTGACCAGCAGGCACAGGCCCGGCGCGCTGCCGCGGCCGACCCGGCCGCGCAGCTGGTGGAGCTGGGAGACGCCGAAGCGGTCGGCGTCCATGATGACCATCACGGTGGAGTTGGGGACGTTGACGCCGACCTCGATGACGGTGGTGGCGACCAGCACGTCCACCTCCCCGGCGGCGAACCGGCGCATCACCTCGTCCTTGGCCTCCGGCGCGAGCCGCCCGTGCAGGATCTCCACCCGCAGCCCGGCGAGCGGCCCCCTGACCAGCTTCTCGGCCGTCTCCACCACCGAGAGCGGGGGCCGCCGTTCGTCGCTCGCGGCGCCGGCGTCGGCGAGGTCCTCGAAGTCCTCCTCGGCCGCCTTGCGCTTCTTCTTCGCGGCCTTCGGCTCGGCGGCCGGCTCCTCGTCCCCGATCCGCGGGCAGACCACGTACGCCTGGTGGCCCTTGGCGACCTCCTCGCGCACCCGCTCCCAGGCCCGGGTGAGGAAGTTGGGCTTCTCCAGCGCCGGGACGACGTGGGTGGAGATCGGCGAGCGGCCGGCCGGCAGCTGGTCCAGGACGGACGTCTCCAGGTCCCCGAAGACCGTCATCGCGACGGTGCGCGGGATCGGGGTGGCCGTCATCACCAGCAGGTGCGGCGGCTGCTCGCCCTTGGCCCGCAGCGCGTCCCGCTGCTCGACGCCGAAGCGGTGCTGCTCGTCGACGACGACCAGGCCGAGGTCCTGGAACTGGACCTTGTCCTCGATCAGCGCGTGGGTGCCGATGGCGATCCCGGCGTCCCCGCAGGCCATGTCGAGCAGCGCCTGGCGGCGGGCGGCGACGCCCATCGAGCCGGTCAGCAGCACCACCCGGGTGCCGAGGTCGGAGCCGCCGAGCATGCCGCCCTCGGCGAGGTCCCCCATCATCTCGACGATCGAGCGGTGGTGCTGCTGGGCGAGCACCTCGGTGGGCGCCAGCAGCACGGCCTGGCCGCCCGCGTCGACCACGGCGAGCATGGCGCGCAGCGCGACCAGCGTCTTGCCGGAGCCGACCTCGCCCTGGAGGAGGCGGTGCATCGGGTGTTCGGTGGCGAGGTCGGCGGCGATCTCGGCGGAGACCTTCCGCTGGCCCTCGGTGAGGGTGAACGGCAGCCGGGCGTCGAAGGCGTCCAGCAGGCCGCCCTCGCGGGCCTCGCGCGGCTTGGCCGGCAGCGCGGAGTCGGCGGCCCGGCGCTGGGCCAGGGCGACCTGGAGCACGAAGGCCTCGTCCCAGCGCAGCCGGCTCTGGGCGCGCTCGCGGTCGGCCTGGCCGCGCGGGCGGTGGATGAGCTCCAGCGCCTCGGGCAGCGGGATCAGGCCGTGCCGCTCGCGCAGTTCGGCGGGCAGCGGTTCGCCGACGTCGCCGAGGTGCTTGGTGAGGGCGGTCTCGACGCAGATGGAGAGCTTCCAGCTGGGCATCTGGGCACTGGCGGCGTACACCGGGATGAGCCGGCCGGCGAACTGCTCCGCCGCGTCCGAGCCCGCTTCCTCGTCGAGCAGCTGGTAGTCCGGCGAGACCAGCTGGCGGGTGCGGTTGAAGACCCCGACCTTGCCGGCGAACAGGCCCTGGGCGCCGGCCCTGAGCTCCTTCTGCCGCCAGCCCTGGTTGAAGAAGACCAGCGAGAGCCGGCTGCGGCCGTCGGTGACGACGACCTCCAGCCGGTCGCCCTTGCGGCCGCGGAACGGGATCAGGGTGACCTTCTCGATCCGGGCCAGCACGGTGACGTGCTCGTCGACCTCCAGCTCGTCCAGGCTGGTGAGCTGGCCGCGTTCGACGTAGCGGCGCGGGTAGTGGTGCAGCAGGTCCCCGACCGTGCGCAGCTTGAGGCTGTCGGCGAGCACCTTCGCGGTGCGGTCGCCGACGAGTTTGGTCAGTGGTTCATCGAGAGCGCCCATCAGGCCCCTGTCTACACCACCGCACGGACAAACCGGGTCCTCCTACTCCACCCCGATGAGCAGCGGCGCCGGTTCCTGCCCGCCGTGGAAGACCACCGCGTCCACCTCGGGCCGGCGGTGCCGGACGTGGGCGACCAGCCGTTCGGCGAGCGCCGCGTCGGTGCCGCCGCCGAGGATCAGGGTGACGAGTTCGCCGCCGGCGCCGAGCATCCGGTCCAGCACGCTCTCGCCGACCTCGGCCAGCCCGGTGCCGATCACCGCGACGTCGCCGTCGATCAGCCCGAGCACGTCCCCGGCCTGGCAGACCCCGGCCATCGTCCAGGACTCCCCCTCGGCGACGGCGAGTTCGGCGTACCGGGTGGCTCCGGCGGCGGAGGTCATGGCGACCACGTCCTCGTCGAAGCGGCGGGAGCCCTCGTGCACCGCGAGGGCCGCCAGCCCCTGCACCGGCGAGCGGGTGGGCAGCACGGCGATCCGCACCCCCTCCTCGCGCAGCTGGTCGGCGGCGGCCCCGGCGGCGGCGCGCAGTTCGGGGTCGTTGAGCAGCAGGACGACCTCGCGGGCGGCCGAGCGGCGCACCGCGGCGGCGAGTTCGGCGCTGGCCGGCGGGCGGTCCGGGTCGGCGTGCAGGACGACGGCGCCGGCCTGTTCGCAGAGCTCGGCCAGGCCGTCGCCGGAGACCACCGACAGCACCGCGCGGGCCCGTTCCTCGCGCTCGCCGCGTTCGGCGGTGGTGCCGGCCCGGGCGGCGGCCTCGGCGAAGTGGGTGATCCGGATCTGGTGCGGGCGTCCGGCCTCGACCCCGGCCTCCACGGCGGCGCCCGCGTCGTCCACGTGGACGTGCACGTTCCACAGGCCGTCGCCGCCGCCGATCACCAGCGAGTCGCCGAGCGCGCCGAGCCGCTCGCGCAGGGCGGGCAGCGCCTCGTCCGGGGCGTCGAGCAGGTAGATGACCTCGAAGGCGGGGTGGCCGGGGCCGGGCGGCCGCAGGTGGGCCTCGCAGTGCTCCGCCGCCCGGACGTCCCCGCGCAGTGCGACCGGTCCCATCGGCTGCTGCCCGGCGACGGCGTCGGCGAGCGCGCCGAGGACGGCCACCAGGCCGCGCCCGCCGGCGTCCACCACGCCGTTCTCGGCCAGCACGGCGAGCTGCTCGGGGGTGTGCCGCAGCGCGTCCCGGGCGGCCCGGTAGGCGGTGTCGGCGACCTGCGCGAGCCCGTCCCCGGCCCGGACGGCCTCCCGGGCGGCGACCCGGGCGACGGTCAGCAGGGTGCCCTCGACGGGCTCCGCGACGGCCTGGTAGGCGGATTCGGCGGCCCGTTGCAGGGCGGCCCGCAGCTGTTCGGCGCCGCCGCCCTCGGCGAGCGTCTCGGCGGTGCCGCGCAGCCACTGGGCGAGGATCACCCCGGAGTTGCCGCGGGCACCGACCAGCGCGCCGCGGGCCATCGCCCGGACGGTGTCGGCCAGCCCGGGGGCCGGCTCGGCGGCGGGGTCGGTGAAGCGGCTCTCCACCTCGGCGGCGGCGGACTCGACGGTCAGGTAGAGGTTGGTGCCGGTGTCGCCGTCCGGGACGGGATAGACGTTGAGCGCGTCGATCTCCTCGCGGGCCTGGCCGAGCGCGCGCAGGGCGAGCTGGCACCAGGTGCGCACGGCCGGTGCGTCGAGCGTGTGCAGCACCAGGTCTCCTCCGGGTGGGACGCCGACATGGCCCATGGGGCGGCAACTCGTTCGGTTGCGGCGGCGGGGGTGATACCGGCAGGTTATCGGGGGCCGGGGAGGGCCGGCCGGTCCGGCGGCCGGAGCGATCACTCGGCCGGTCGTGGTAGTTTCGTGGGACGGAAGCAAGCGTTGTATGCTCTTCCGGTTGCCTGGAACCGTCCAGGCTCACCCCCTTGTCCGGTCTGGTTCACGCGAGTGTTCTGGTGGTTGAGCGGGGTTTTCGAAAGTATCTGATCTGAAGTCTTGGAGTGACTCCTGTGGCTGCCAACTGCGACGTCTGCGGCAAGGGGCCGGGCTTCGGCAACAGCATCTCCCACTCTCACCGCCGTACCCCCCGTCGTTGGAACCCCAACATCCAGACGGTGCGCGCTGTGATTGGGCGGACGCCGAAGCGGCTCAACGTCTGCACCTCGTGCATCAAGGCCGGTAAGGTCTCGCGCTGACGCGCAGACCGGCATGCCGGTCCTCCAGTGAGCCGGTTCATCCTCGGATGGGCCGGCTTCGCTGTTTCCGTGACCGGCTACGCCGCTTTCCGGGCTCACCGGTGGTGGGGGGGGGGGGGGGGGGGGGGGGGAAACCCCTCCCCCCCCCACCCCCCCCCCCCCCCTCCCCCCTGAAGAGCGTGCTGTGCACCCCTCACCCCGAAGGAAAAACCCCCTCCCCTACATATCCCCCCTCCTCGACTGG
>NZ_JBVITE010000036.1:0-85544 GCF_055575155.1 Kitasatospora sp. NPDC034533 | reverse complement strand
CACACTCGCGTTGAGCGGCACGGCAACCACCGGAATAAGGCGGCCCCGCGCACTGCGTCCTCGCTAGTGTTATTTCAAAAGGAATCTCCAACCCCAGTCACAATGACCGAGGCCGGGGATGTCAACATATCTGGCGTTGACTTTTGGCACGCTGTTGAGTTCTCAAGGAACGGACGCTTCCTTCGGACCGCCTTCCGGCAGGCCCTCCGGGCTTCGTTCTTTCGTGTTTCCAGCTTATCAGACGTTTTCCGCTCCGTTTTCCGGAGTTTCATTCACCTGACTCCCGAACTGGCCGGGGTCACTTTCGCGACGTCCATCACATTAGCGCATTCCGAGTTTCACTCGAAATTCACTCCCGGCCCTCGTTGGCGGCAACGCCAACGAACCCATCTTCATGGGATCAGAGTGAGAGTGGGTCGTGCTGAATGGGATGGCCGCTCCAGCGACTCGTTCAACACTAGGCCACCCGGACGACGTCGTCAAACGTCGAGGGCCGGATCTGTCCAGATCCGGCCCTCGACGCTCTGAATCGCAGGTCAGAGCAGGTGCACTTTCAGCCAGCCCTCAGCCCGGCCGGTTCGTCGACCGGTCAGCCGGCGGCGACCAGTTCCACCGCCGCCAGGTTCCGCTTGCCCCGTCGCAGCACGAGCCAGCGACCGTGCAGCAGGTCGGCCTCGGTCGGCGCCGCCTCCTCGTCCGCCACCTTGACGTTGTTGAGGTAGGCCCCGCCCTCCTTGATCGTCCGGCGGGCGGCCGAGCGGCTCGGAGAGAGACCCACGGCGACCAGCAGGTCGACCACCGACTGGAGTTCCGACACCTCGGCCTTCGGGACCTCGGCCAGGGCGGCTGCCAGAGTGGGAGCCTCCAGATCGGCGAGGTCTCCCTGGCCGAACAGCGCCTTGGACGCGGCGACCGCGCGCTCGTACTGCTCCGCACCGTGGACCAGCGTGGTGAGCTCCTCGGCGAGGGCGCGCTGGGCGAGGCGGGCGGCGGGGCGCTCGGTGGTCTCGCGCTCCAGCTCCTCGATCTCCTCCTTCGAGCGGAAGCTGAAGATCCGCAGGAAGGTGGGGATGTCCCGGTCGTCCGCGTTCAGCCAGAACTGGTAGAAGGCGTACGGGGTGGTCAGCTCGGGGTCGAGCCAGACCGTTCCGGACTCGGTCTTGCCGAACTTGGTGCCGTCGGCCTTGACGATCAGCGGAGTGGCGAGCGCGTGGACGGACTTGCCGTCGGCCTTGCGGATCAGGTCCGTACCGGCGGTCAGGTTGCCCCACTGGTCGCTACCGCCGGTCTGCAGGACGCAGCCGTAGCGGCGGTTCAGCTCCAGGTAGTCCATGCCCTGGAGGATCTGGTAGCTGAACTCGGTGTAGCTGATGCCGGCATCGGAGTTGAGCCGTCGGGCGACGGCCTCCTTCGCGATCATGTTGTTGACCCGGAAGTACTTGCCCACGTCGCGCAGCAGGCTGATCGCCGACATCCCGGACGTCCAGTCCAGGTTGTTGACCATGCGGGCCGCGTACGGGCCCTCGAAGTCGAGGAACCGCGAGATCTGGCCACGCAGGCGCTCGACCCAGCCGGCCACCGTCTCGGGATCGTTGAGCACGCGTTCGGCGGTGGGCTTCGGGTCACCAATCAGGCCCGTGGCGCCGCCGACCAGGCCGAGCGGGAGGTTCCCCGCCTGCTGGATGCGGCGCATGGTGAGGATCTGCACCAGGTTGCCGAGGTGCAGGCTGGGGGCCGTCGGGTCGAAGCCGCAATAGAACGTGACCGGGCCGTCCGCGAACGCCTTGCGCAGTGCGTCCTCGTCAGTGGACAGGGCGATCAGCCCACGCCACCGCAGCTCGTCGACGATGTCCGTCACGGTCACGCTTCTCCTTCGATCGGGCGTCCGCCCGGCGACGGCCCGGTTCGATCGGGCCCCGGGTCGGTACGACTCCAGCCTGATAGAGCCTACGCGGTTCCTGCCAGCGAGTTTTCCCCGAGGCACCCGAGCGGCGCCTCCGGGGCGCCCGCGCCGCGCCCGCGACGTGCCCCGCCGGGCACCGGTCCGCTCCCCCGGATCCCCTCTCCGATACCGGAAATTCCGTTGTTCGACGGCTGCGGGCCCATTCAGAGTGGTTCCACCGCCGTGCGGCGGCAGTGACGTGTGTGGAGACGGTCGTGCCGCCGTGGCACGCCCGCGGGAAGGGTGTGCCGAGTGCGCAACACGCTGGTTCTGAACGCGAGCTACGAGCCCTTGACGACGGTGTCGCTCCAGCGCGCCGTCGTCCTGGTGCTCCAGGACAAGGCAGTGGTGGAGCAGGCGCACCCGCTGCGCTCGATCCGGGGGACGGGCGTGACCGTCCCGGTGCCACGGGTGATCAGACTGCAACGGTACGTACGGGTGCCGTTCCGACAACAGGCTCCGTGGTCGAGGCGGGGCGTCCTGGCCAGGGACCAGCACCTGTGCGCGTACTGCGGTCGGCGGGCCACCACGGTGGACCACCTCCAGCCCAGGTCGCGCGGTGGCGCGGACAGCTGGATGAACACCGTGGCCGCGTGCGCGGAGGACAACCAGCGCAAGGCGGACCGCACACCGGAGCAGGCCGGGATGAAACTGCTGCGTCGCCCGTTCGTCCCGACGCCGCAGGCCAGCCTGATGCTGGCGCTCGGACTGCGCGGCTCGGAGGTCCGGGACCTCGCCGACTGGCTGCCGGCCGTACCGGGCCGGCCCGTCTCCGCGGCCTGAGGCCTGACATCTCCAGCGGGATCGCCTCGCCTCAGGCTCCACCGGGATCGAGAGCGCTCTCGACGCGAAGGCTCCCTCGTGGCGGGACGGGCGGGAAACCGGGGTACGAGAAGGGCGGTTATAAGGGCAGGAGAAGGTCTCAGCCCTTCGCCTGGTAGCCCGCCGCCGTGCCGTAGTTGGCCGAGTGCTCGGGCACCACGACCACCTGTCCGCCGCCGATCAGCACCCGTCCGGAGATCAGCAGCGAACCGGTGCCCGGCGGAAAGTTGCCGCCGGGCGCCTCCTCGCCGCCGGCCAGGGGGAACCGGCTGAGGCGGGCGGGCTGGTCGCGGCGCTCGTCGGCGGCGAGCACCAGCGATCCGCCGTCGATGCCGACCGCTCGGGTGGCGCCCTTGGCGGCCGTCGGCGCCTTCCAGCGCTGCTTGCCGGTGTCCAGGTCGTAGCCGACCGCGGACACCGGCCCGCCGACGTTCGGCGGAGCGATGGTGGTGACCATCGTGCGGCCCTCGAAGTACACGCCCGGAGTGGCCGAGAACGCACCGTGGGCGACGTCCAGCCGACCGCCGTCGACGGACACCGGAATCTCCGCGGCCGGGTCGCCGGCCGTGCCCCAGGCGAACACCCGGTCGTTCTCGGGCTTCTCCCCGGTGGTGAGCACCACGGGCGGTTCGGCGGAGAGCACGGTCACGGTCTTCGGCTGGTTGTTCAGACCCCGCCACCAGCTGACCTTGCCGTCCGCGACGTTCAGCGCGACGGCCTGGTCGGCGGGGGTCGAATCGGCGCAGGAGGAGGCGACGAGCACGGTCTTGCCGCTGACGCCCCCGGAGAGGGTGCAGAACCTGCCCTGTCCGGTGTACTGCCAGACGTCCTTCCCGTCCGTCGACTCCCAGGCCAGCGCCCGGTCGTCGCCTACGGCGACCATCTTGTCCTCGGTGACGCCCACCCGGGCGGAGTAGGTGCCCTTCGTGTCCGAGAGGGTCTTGGTCCAGGCGGTCTTGCCGTTCTTGGTGTCCACGGCGGCCAGCAGCGTGCAGGGGCTCTTCGGATCGGCCTGCGGACGGAACAGCACCGCTCCCAGGCCCGCCTGGTTCACCCCCGCCGACAGCCCGCACGGCACCGCCCCGGCGACCGGCGGCTCCACCGACCAGGTCGGCTTGCCGCCCGCCCGGTCGTACGCGTGCACCCCGGAGCCGTCGGCCCGCACCACGGCGTCGGCCAGCAGCCAGCTGCCGATCAGCGTGTCGTCGCCCGCCGATGCCCCGGCCGCGGCGGGCTGCGCGGCCCACGCCCGGTTGTGCGCCACCGCGAAACCCGGCTCGCCGCCACTGCTGGCCGCCGCGCTGCCTCCGCTCTCGGCGCCGACCATCAGCCCCGTCCCCACCAGCACGCCCAGCGCGGCCACGCCCGCGCCGGTCCGCACCAGCAGGGCCCGGCGGCTGGGCATGTGCTCGCCGGTCAGCACCGCGCCGGCGGCCTTCCGGGCCGTGGCCGAGAGCGATGAGCCGGACCGGGAGCCGGTGTCGGAACCGGAGCGCGAGCGGGCACCGCCCCCGGCACCTCGCCGGGCCGCGGCCCGCGACGGAGCGGCGGGCTCGGCCTGGAGTTCGGAGGGCTGCTCCGGAGAAGTCTTCTCGGGCTCCTGCGGGTCGGGAGCTGCCTCGGGCTCCTCGATGCGCACATAGCCGTCCGCCGAGTACTCCGCGCCCTCCGGGACGTACAGGCTCTCCCCGACCGGCTGCCCGGAGTCGGCGTACGACCCGTAGGGCTGGAACTGCTGGCCGTGGTCCGGGTATTGCGGGTACGGCTGGTACTGCTCCTGGCCGACGTACTGGCTCTGGGCGTGGCCGCCTTCGACGCAGGCCGT
Source organism: Kitasatospora sp. NPDC034533 (assembly GCF_055575155.1). Taxonomy (NCBI): domain Bacteria; kingdom Bacillati; phylum Actinomycetota; class Actinomycetes; order Kitasatosporales; family Streptomycetaceae; genus Kitasatospora; species Kitasatospora sp. NPDC034533. The sequence continues at coordinate 80,955 of NZ_JBVITE010000036.1, read as the reverse complement.
CCGCCCGTATCCGCTCTCGACGTAGCCGCCCTGGTCATAGCCGGTGTACCCGTGCGCCTGGACGTCCTGGCCGTACTGCGGCTGCTGCTGCCCGTACTCGACCGAGCCGTAGACCGACTGCTGCTGCCACGGCGACGACTGCTGCGGTGGCAGCTCTTGCTCGGAGTGTCCGCCGTGCCCACCGTGCTGCCAGTACGGGTGCCCCTGGGGCTGCCACGGCTGCTGGGAGGGGGCGTCTCCGAAGGGCTCCTGCGCCATCCGTTCCGTCCCTCCCGTGCCCGTCCGCCTGCCGATGCGGCAGTCAGCATCTCACGCCCGCCCGAGGGCACGGTCCCGGGCCTCCACCGTACGGTTTGGAACCCTCCGTCGACCCGCGTCAGGCCGCCGACTCCGCGCGCAGGGCCTCGTCGATCCGGGCGGCGAGAGTGAAGTCCAGACCGGTGAGACCGCCGGCGCTGTGGGTTGAGAGGACGAATCGGAGCGTGCGCCAGCGGATGTCGATGTCGGGATGGTGGTCGAGTGCCTCGGCCTGCTCGGCGACGGCGACGACCACCCGGATCGCCGCCGGGAAGTCCGGGGCGTCGGCGCTACGGGCGATGCTGTCGCCCTCCCGGGTCCACTGCGGCAGTGCCGCCAGGGCCGTCGTGACCTCGTCCTCGTTCAGCCGTGCCCTGCTGCTCATCTCCGCGCTCCTGGTGGCTCGTCGGTCCGGGTGCCAGGACTCCGGGGTGCTCGGGATCCCTGGGTCAGGCGGCCTTCCGACGCGGACGGGCCACCAGCTCGCCTCCGCAGTTGGGGCAGGTGGCGGCCATGGCCTCGGTACAGTCCGAGCAGAAGGTGCACTCGTAGGAACATATCGAGGCGGGGCCGTCGGCAGTGAGCGACACCGCGCAGCGTTCGCAGGTCTCACGCATCTCCAGAGCCATGACGCATTCCTCCGACTCTCATTCAGGCTGACGACTGCTCACTTCATCAGCAGTTTGGTGACGGCAGCGAGACCGACCACCACGATGACAGCGCGCAACGCGGCCGGTGCGAGGCGGCGGCCGACCTTGGCGCCGACCAGGCCGCCGACCAGCGAGCCCGCCGCGATCAGCCCGGCCGCCGCCCAGTTCACGGTCGACGTGAACAGGAAGAAGAGCGCGGCCACAGCATTGACGATCATCGCCAGGGCGTTCTTCACCGCGTTGATCCGCTGGAGGTCCTCCTGGAGCAGCATGCCCATCAGCGCCATCAGCAGGACGCCCTGCGCGGCACCGAAGTAGCCGCCGTAGATGCCGGTGAGGAACACCCCGAACAGCAGCACCGGGCTGCCGTCCGGGTCCCCGCCGGGACGGCGACGGGCTGCGACGGCCTTGGCCACCCGGGGCTGGATCACCACCAGGACGAGCGCGAGCAGGATCAGCACCGGGACGATCGCGTCGAAGGCGCCGCTCGGCAACTTGATCAGCAGCAGCGCCCCGACCAGGCCCCCGAGCAGCGACGCGCTGCCCATGCGCAGCACGCGGCGGCCCTGGCCGGCGAGTTCACGGCGGTAGCCGATCACACCGCTGAGCGAACCTGGCACGAGGCCGAAGGAGTTGGAGACGTTGGCGGTGATCGGCGGGATGCCCACGGCGAGCAGGACGGGGAAGGTGATCAGAGTGCCGGAGCCGACGATCACATTGATCATCCCGGCGCCGACGCCGGCCACCAGAACGGCGATCGACTCCCAGAGCGTCATGTGTCACCTCTCCTCTCGGTCCTGTCCGAGGGGATCATGCCGGACCACCTCGCGGGCCTACCAGAGTCGCCCACGATTCGGGACGCACGCCACAGCCTCCCGCGCCCCGGTGCGCACGCTTCGGCGCCGCGTCGGCGCCGCCGAAGGGCCGAGGGCCCGCCACCTCTCGGCGACGGGCCCTCGGCGAAGCATGATCCGAACGATCACTCCAGGTCGATCTTCGGGTACTCTCGCACCGGGTCCACCCGGGGGCGGGCGGCGCCCTTCTCGGTGTCCACCGGCCGCGGGCCGGATGCCGGGTCGAGCGGCACCTGGGTGGCCGCCGGGGCCGTCTGCGGAACACTGGGCGCCGCGACCGCGCCGCCGTTCATCCCGCCGTTGCCGGTCAGGCCGGTGAAGGCGCCACCGAGGCCCTTGAGCGCGTCGCCGACCTCGCTGGGAATGATCCAGAGCTTGTTGGAGTCTCCCTTGGCCAGCTCGGGCAGGGTCTGGAGGTACTGGTAGGCAAGCAGCTTCTGGTCGGCGTCGCCGTCGTGGATGGCCTCGAAGACCGTACGGATCGCGGCCGCCTCACCGTCCGCGCGCAGGACCGCGGCCTGGGCCTCACCTTCGGCCTTGAGCACTTCGGCCTGCTTCTCACCCTCGGCCTTGAGGATCTGGGCCTGGCGCTGGCCCTCGGCGGTGAGGATCGCGGCGCGCTTGTCCCGGTCGGCGCGCATCTGCTTCTCCATCGAGTCCTGGATGGAGGTCGGCGGCTCGATCGCCTTCAGCTCGACGCGGTTGACCCGGATGCCCCACTTGCCGGTGGCCTCGTCCAGGACGCCGCGCAGGCCGGCGTTGATGACCTCGCGCGAGGTCAGGGTGGACTCGAGGTCCATCGAGCCGATGATGTTGCGCAGGGTGGTGACGGTCAGCTGCTCGATCGCCTGGATGTAGCTGGCGACCTCGTACGTCGCGGCGCGGGCGTCGGTCACCTGGTAGTAGATGACGGTGTCGATATTGACGACCAGGTTGTCCTGGGTGATCACCGGCTGCGGCGGGAACGGCACGACCTGCTCGCGCAGGTCGATCCGGTTGCGGACGCGGTCGATGAACGGGACGACGATGTTCAGCCCTGCGTTGAGCGTCCGGGTGTAGCGGCCGAAGCGCTCCACGATCGCGGCGCTGGCCTGCGGGATGACCTGGATCGTCTTGATCAGCGCGATGAAGGCCACCACGACCAGGACGACCAAAACGATAAGGACGGGTTCCACGGACTCTCCCCTAGACGACCAGGGCGGTCGCGCCCTGGATTTCGACGACGTCGACCTGCTGCCCAGGCTCGTACACCTGGCCCGGGTGGAGTGCACGGGCTGACCAGATCTCGCCGTTCAGCTTGATCCGCCCGCCCTCCCCGTCGACGGTTTCCGCGACGACCGCGGTGGCGCCCTGGAGCGCCTCGATGCCCATCTTGACCTGCGGACCCTTCTGCAGCTGGCGTCGGGCGATCGGACGCACGAAGACCACCATGGCGACCGAGACCGCGACGAAGGTCAGGGTCTCCACGACCACTCCGCCGCCCAGCGCCGCCACGCCGGCGGCGACCAGAGCGCCGACCGCGAACATGGCGAACTCGGGCACCGCGGTGAGCACCAGCGGTATGCCAAGCGCTGCGGCGGCCAAGAGCCACCAAATCCAGCTGTCCACACGTCCATCCTAGGGAGCGAAGGCCTTCGAAGCGGACAGTTCCCGCAGGTCGAGGGGTGGAAACCGGTCGCGCGTGCGACCGGTTTCCGACAGCCTTCCGGATGACGGACAGACAGGACCTCAGCCCAGCGGCAGGCCCTGGGCCGACCAGCGGTCTCCGTGCCGCTCCAGGGTGAGCGGCAGGCCGAAGCACTTGGAGAGATTCCGGGCGGTCAGCTCGGTGTCGATGGGACCGGCCGTGAGCACCTTCCCCTGACGGATCATCAGAACGTGGGTGAAGCCCGGCGCGATCTCCTCGACATGGTGGGTGACCATCGCCATCGCCGGGGCGAACTCGTCCTGGGCGAGCGCGCCGAGCCGGCGGACCAGGTCCTCACGGCCGCCGAGATCCAGACCGGCGGCGGGCTCGTCGAGCAGCAGCAGCTCGGGGTCGGTCATCAGGGCGCGGGCGATCAGGGTGCGCTTGCGCTCGCCCTCGGAGAGGGTGCCGAACTTGCGGCCAGTGAGATTGGCCATACCAAGGCGGTCGAGCAGAGCGAGGGCGCGGGCCTCGTCCGACTGCTCGTAGCTCTCCTGCCAGCTGACCGTCATGCCGTACGCGGCGGTGAGCACGGTCTGGAGCACCGTCTGCTCGGCCGGCAACTTGTCGAACATGGCGGCGCCGGCCAGACCGATCCGGGAACGCAGTTCGAAGACGTCGATCTCGCCGAGCTTCTCACCCAGGACCGTGACCTTGCCCGAGGTCGGGAAGAGGTACGACGAGGCGATCTGCAGCAGCGTGGTCTTGCCTGCGCCGTTCGGGCCCAGGATGACCCAGCGCTCGCCTTCGGAGATGGACCACGAGACCTGGTCGACCAGCGCGCGCCCCTCTCGGACCACGGATACGTCCACCAGCTCCAGCACGTCGCTCATGCCTATGCCTTCCCCAAAAACAAGATTCTCGGCCGTCGGTGCGGGCGGCGAGCCTACTCCGGCAGCCGGTGGGCACGGGGTGGGTGCGCCGCACACGCATGGGCAAACCTACGCCACGCGGATGACCGCCGATTCCGTAGGCTGGCCGGATGCTCGCGACTCCTGCCGACAATCCGTACGAAGAGCCCCGTTCGGGGCGGCTCACCGCATGGGGCAACGCCCTGCTGGCAGGCCTGGTGCCTCCGGACGACGCCGCTGCGGCCGTCTTGGGTGGGGACGAGTCCCACCGGGTGACCGATCTGCCGGGCGACGAGCCCGGCGAGCGGCATGGGCTGACCTGGGCGCTGGGGCGGCTTCGGGTGCTCGGTGTGAAGGGCCTGCGCCTCGCGCTCCCCTCAGCCGGGCATCCGCTCGGACTGACCGGGCCGAGGGCCTTCAACGACCAGGCCATGAGTGCGGGCGAGGCCGTCCTGGCCGTGGGCGCACCGCTCGGTCTGGTGCCGGAGGTGGAGGTGTACGGCCCGGCCGGCGATCGCTCGGCCACCGTGCTGTGGCGCTGTTCCGAGGTCAACGACGCACCGCCGGCCGACGTGCCGTCGCTGCACGAGGCCGAACGTGAGCTTGCGGACGGTCTGCGGGAAGCAACCGTCATGCTGTCCCGTCTCGACGTGGCCGGCGCCGGGCCCGAGGCCCTCCGCGCCCTCGACGCCTACCGCCGCCGAGGTCACAGCGAGCTGCTCGCCCCCGGCTACCCGCCCCGGGCCGTTCGCGTCCTGGAGTCCGCCCGTCAGGTGTCCGCCTTGCTGTCGATCGCCTCCGACGGGCACGGAGCCGCCGTGAGCGCCTCCGAGATGGCGGCCCGCCAATCCGTCCTGGCCCCGCTGCAGCGCACCGCCCGACGCGCACAGGTGGCCGCCTACAACGCCCTCGTCGACGAGCGAGACGACCGCTGAGAGCTGCTGGGGCCCAGGGGCGATGGCGAGCGCGATGACCTCCGCGCGCTCGTACCTGCCGTCGGGCCCGGCGGTCAGGTCGCCCTGCGCCGTGGCGGCCGACAGCCGGCACCGGGGCCACCCCAGGGCGACGGCTGTCTCCTCCGCCGAGTAGCTCTCCGCAAGTCGGCATTCCAGAGCCTCGGCCGCGGCCCGTGCCGTCGCCGCGGCCTTGCGCAAACGCTCCAGCACGACCTGCTCCACTGCGGCGTACGGAACCGCGGCGAGGGCCTCCCGGCTGTACGTCGGCCAGCCGCGGTATCCACCGCAGGGGCGGAGTTCTCCTGCGGTGGCGAGCCGCCTGACGTCCTCGGCGATCACCAACAAGCCGGTGGTGTGGGCCAGTACGGTGGCCGCTTTGGCCGCGCCCACCGGCGGGACCGTGCCCAGCGCGCGAATGATCTCCTCGGCACGAACGTTCAACTGGGCCTCCACAAGGGCAGACCACGCACCGCTGCCGAGGTCCGGCTCGGGGATCAGCTCACGTTCCCTCGCCAGGTCGAACTGCCAACGCCGCATCCGCAGTCGGCGCCTCAACAGCTCGGGTCCGTAGGACTCCCGGTCTCGGACCGTCTCCCCAGTCGATCCCGCCCGACACTCGACGGCCTCCGCCGCGCGGACATCGGTTCTCGCATTCCGGCAGCCGGGCAAGGCGTCGTGAGGCCCCTGCCCTCCGCCCCCGGTAGGAGCATTCGGGCCGGGCACGGACACCAGGGCTTCGTCGAACAGTCGGCACGTCAGCTCAAGCTCGTCGGCCAGTACGGCGGGCCCGCACTCACTGCGCATCGCGTTCACTCGGCCCTCCCTCGGGATCGGTGTCGGCAGTCAGCCTGGCACAGCCGAGTGACAACGCATCACCACAATTCGAACCAACCCTACCGAAAGACATATGCCGGACTGCGGTTTGACGCCTACCGCGGCCGGAAACCTGACGATCGGCAAAGAGTGCGCACCGGTTTCTCGCGCCCCCGGCGCACTACCCCTCGCGGGTCTCCCCGTGGCGAACAGCCCAGAGCGCCGCCTGGGTTCGGTCGGCCAGGTCCAACTTCATGAGGATGTTGGACACATGGGTCTTCACCGTCTTCTCGGAGAGGTGCAGACTGCGCGCGATCTCCCGGTTGGAGCGGCCGTCCGCGATGTGACCGAGCACCTCTCGCTCACGCTCGGTGAGAGTGCCACCGCGGCCCTGCGGGGCGCGTGGGCCCTCGTCGGAGAGCAGGGCTTCGGCCAGTTCGGGCTGGAGCAGGACGTGGCCGGCGTGAACCGAGCGGATCGCCCCGGCCAGCGCTTCCGGGTCCACGTCCTTGTAGACGTAACCGGCCGCACCGGCCCGCAGCGCGGGGACCATCGTGCGGTGCTCGGTGAAGCTGGTGACGATCAGGATCCGGGCCCGGCTGCCTTCTCCTTTGAGCGTGCGCAGCGCCTCGATGCCGTCGACACCGGGCATCTTGAGGTCCATCAATACGACATCGGGGTCGAGTTCACGCGCCCGCTCGACGCCCTCTGCCCCGTCGGCTGCCTCCCCGACCACCTCGATGTCGTCCTGGACCTCCAGGAAGGTGCGCAGCCCGCGCCGGACCACCTGGTGGTCGTCGACCAGTAGGACGCGGATCGACGGTGTGCTCTCAGGCACCGGGGACCTCCATCTCGACGAGTGTCCCCCGGCCGGGGGCCGACTCCAGGGTGAGCGTGCCGCCGACGGCGGCCGCGCGGTCGCGCATCGAGGCCAGGCCCAGATGGCGGCCGGCTCGACGGACGGACTCCGGATCGAAGCCACGCCCGTCGTCGTGTACCCGCAGCACCGCGCCGCGCGCGGGTGTCCCGGCCAGGGTGACGATGACCCGTCGGGCGTCGGAGTGGCGCAGCGCGTTGTGCAGCGCCTCCTGCGCGACCCGCAGCAGTGCGGCCTCCTGGGCGGGTGGCAGCGCCCGGACGCCGTCGGCGGTGAAGGTGACATCGGCGGCGTGCGCCCGGTCGAGGACCTGGACCTGGGAGGCGAGGGTGGCACTCAGCCCGTCCTCCTCCAGGGCGGCGGGACGCAGCTCGACGACGACGGCACGCAGTTCGTCGGCCGCCTCGGCAGCCAGCCGGGCGACTTCGGCGAGTTCGGCACGTGCCCTGGCCGGGTCGCGGTCGACGAGCTTCGCCGCGGCCTTGGCGGTGAGCCGGAGCGAGAAGAGCTTCTGAGAGACGGCGTCGTGCAGGTCGTGGGCGATCCGGGCGCGCTCGCCGGCCAGTGTGAGTTCGCGGCTGCGTTCGTACAGCCGGGCGTTGGACAGGGCGAGAGCGGCGTGCGCGGCGAGGATCCGCAGCAGCTCTTCGTCGTGGTCGGTGAAGAGGCCGCCGCCACGCTTGTTGGCGAGGAAGATGACACCCATCACCTGCGGCTCGTCCTCGGCCGCGTCGGTGTCCAGGATCGGCATGCCGAGGAAGGCGTCCATGTCCGGGTGGGCCGTGGGCCACCCTTCGAAGGCGGGTGCCTTGCGAACGTCCACGAGCCGGGTGGGTCCGGTCTCGTGCAGCATCGCGGCGAGCACTCCGTGCTGCCGGGGCAGTGGGCCGATCGCCCGCCACTGCTCGTCGGTGACACCGTCCACCACGAACTGCGCGAAGCCGCCGTGGTCGTCGGGCACGCCCAGCGCCGCGTACTCGGCGCCGAGCAGGCTGCGGGCGGAGGCGGTGATGCGGCGTAGCACTTCGCGGACCTCCAGGTGCCGGCTCATGGCGAGCAGCGCCTGACTGACGGCCTCGATTCCGGACAGGCAGGATTCGCAGGCGGGCAGCGGGCCCTGGTGGGCCCGGTGGTCTCCGGTGGTGCTGGACATACCGCCAAACTACCGCCGTCGTGAGGAGTGCCGCGTCCGTCCGCGGCCGCCCCGGGCCCAGGTCCGGAGACCTAGGCCGCAGGGCCCCGCCGGGAACGCTGCGGGACCGCCCGGAGCGCCGATGGGCGGCCCTCCCCGGCAGGGAGGGCCGCCCATCGGACCGCCGGGGAAGGGCTCAGCCCTTCTGCATGACCTCGGGTTCGTGCCGGCGCTGGAGCCGGGTCACGACGACGCCGATGACGACCGAGATGACGACCAGCACGCCCGCGTCGATCGCCCACTGGGCGACGCTGTGCTCCCAGAGCGGGTCGTAGTTGGGGTTCTGGAAGTCCTTGTTCCACGGTCCCATGAGCTTGGAGAGGTCGAGCGTGGTGGCGACGATGCCGGTGCCCCAACGGGCCGGCATCAGCCAGGCGCCCTGTTCCAGCCCGGGCTTGCTGAAGATCTGGAAGAGGCAGCCGGTGAAGACGACCTGGATGATGGCGAACATGACCAGCAGCGGCATGGTCTTCTCGGCGGTCTTCACCAGGGCCGAGATCATCAGGCCGAACATCATCGCGGTGAAGCTGAGCAGGATCATGCCGATGGTCATCTCGATGACCGGCAGGTTCTTCACGATCAGGCCGGTGTCGGGGAGCTTGCGCGGCAGGAAGCCGACGGCGGAGATGATGGCGCCCTGGATCACGCTGAAGAAGCCCAGCACGATGACCTTGGACATCATGTACGCCGAGCGGGAGAGCCCGGTGGCCCGTTCCCGTTCGTAGATCGCCCGTTCCTTGATCAGTTCTCGGACCGAGTTGGCCGCTCCGGAGAAACAGGCGCCGATCGCGAGGATCATGATGATCGTCGCGGCCCCGCTGTTGAGATGGAGCTGAGTCTTCGGGTTGGCCGCGAGCCCCGCCTCGTTCGGCACCAGCACGCTGACCGCGCCGATGACAGCGGGCAGCAGCACGGACAGCGCGAGGAAGCCGCGGTCCGAGGCGAGCACCGACATGTAGCGGCGCATCAGCGTCCACAACTGCGAGCCCCAGCTCTGCGGCTTCGGCGGCTTGACGGCCTCCTGGGCGACCTGGACGTGCTGCACCTCGCCCGCCTCCACGGTCGGCGCGGAGTACTGCTGGTAGTGCACGGAGCCCCGGTAGCGGCCGGCCCAGTCGTGGTCCGGGTAGTTCTCGAAGGCCTGGAAGACATCCGCCCAGGTCTCGTACCCGAAGAAGTGCAGTGCCTCGTCGGGCGGACCGAAGTAGGCCACCGAGCCGCCCGGAGCCATCACCAGCAGCCGGTCGCAGAGTGCGAGTTCGGCCACCGAGTGGGTGACGACCAGGATCGTGCGGCCGTCGTCGGCGAGGCCGCGCAGCATCTGCATGACCTCGCGGTCCATGCCCGGGTCGAGGCCCGAGGTGGGCTCGTCCAGGAAGATCAGCGAGGGCTTGGTGAGCAGTTCCAGGGCGACCGAGACGCGCTTCTGCTGGCCGCCGGAGAGCGCGGTGATCTTGTTGTCGGCGCGCTTGTCCAGGCGCAGCTCGTACAGCACCTCGTCGATCCGGGCCTCGCGCTCGCGGGCTTCGGTGTCGCCGGGGAAGCGCAGCTGGGCCGCGTACTTGAGGCCCTTGCGGACGGTGAGTTCGCGGTGCAGGATCTCGGACTGCGGCACCAGCCCGATGCGCGAGCGGAGCTCGGCGAACTGCTTGTAGAGGTTGCGGCCGTCGTAGAGGACCTCGCCGCGGTCGGCCGGGCGGTAGCCGGTGAGGGCGCGCAGGAGCGTGGACTTGCCGGAGCCGGACGGGCCGATGACCGCGACCAGGGACTTCTCGGGGACGCCGAAGCTCACGTCGTTGAGCAGGATCTTCTTGCCGCCCTTGTGCTCGACCTCGACGGTCAGGTGGCGGGCGGAGAAGGAGACCGCGCCGGTGTCGACGAACTCCTGGAGCTGGTCGCCGACCAGGACGAAGCCGGAGTGGCCGACGGTCAGCCGGTCCTGCGGGCCCATCAGCTGGCGCTGCACCCGCTGGCCGTTGAGGAAGATGCCGTTGTGGCTGCCGAGGTCGACGATCTCGTAGCGGCCGTCCGGGAGCTGGCGCAGCTCGGCGTGGTGGCGGGAGACCTGGAGGTCGGACACCACGATGTCGTTGTCGAGCGCACGGCCGATCCGGACGGTGCGCATGGCCGACGTCAGGTTGCGGATGACGGTCGGCTGCGGCCCCCCACCCTCACCGTGCTGCGGCGGCGCCGGGAAGCCCTGCTGCGGGAAACCGCCGTGCTGGGGCTGCTGCGGCACCGGCTGGGCCTGCGGCGGCGCGTACTGCTGCTGCGGGAGGGCCGGCTGGGCCTGCGGCTGCCCCTGCCACGCCTGCTGCTGCGGTGGCTGCTGCCGGTACGGGTCGTGCTGCGGCCAGCCCTGCTGCGGGGCGGGTGGCTGGGGCGTGGGCGCCGGGCCGCGGCTGGTGACGGCCTCGTGCATCGGGGTGGCCTGCGGAGCACCGGCGTACGGAGCACCGGCATGCGGGGCGGCGGTGTGCGGGGCGGCGGAGAAGCCGAGCCGGGGGCCGTTCTCCGGGTTGCCGAGGTTGACCACGGCACCGGGGTACAGCTGGGCCTGCATGGTGCGGGCGCCGGCCACGTACGTTCCGTTGGTGCTGCCGTGGTCGTCCAGCTGCCAACCGCTGCCGTTGAAGCTGATGGTCCCGTGCTGCCAGGAGACCCTGGCATCGTCGAACGGGAAGTCCGACTGCGGGTTGCGCCCGATGCTGTAGGACCGCCCGGGCTCCAGGGTCCGCTGCTGTCCGTTGATCTCTATGACGAGTTGCGGCACTGCTCGCCTGCCCCGCTCTCTCGGTTCCCCCGAATTGTGGCCCCCGGCCGGGGGTGCGCTGTTCCTCTGACTGACGGGGGGAATCATTCCAGCCTGCCGACCGCCGGTGAAAGTCACCCCGGGTGACTGTGACCAGGCTGCTACCGACCCCTGAGCCCCCGCATCCCGCGAGGTGGGACGGGTGCTCCCGGGCCGCCGGGGGCCCGGTAGCGTGGGAGGCACCATGAACGCATCGCCCCTGGCCGCTGAGCCCCTCCCCGCCGCCCAGCACCGGACCGCGGACGAGCGCACCCTGCTCGTCAAGGTGTTCGGCAAGGACCGCCCCGGCATCACTGCCGGCCTCTTCGCGACGCTGGCCGGCTTCGGCGTCGACGTCATCGACATCGAGCAGGTCGTCACCCGTGGCCGCATCACGCTGTGCGCCCTGGTCACCCCTCCCCCCTCACCCGGCGCCGAGGGTGGGCTGCGCGCCACCGTCCACCGCTGGGCCGACGAGCAGAAGCTCCAGGCCGAGATCCTCTCCGGCATCGGCGACAACCGGCCGCGTCGCGAGGGCCGCTCGCACGTCACGGTGCTCGGCAACCCGCTGACCGCCGCCGCCGTCTGCGCTCTCACCTCCCGGATCACCGCTTCCGGCGGCAACATCGACCGTGTCTTCCGGCTCGCCAAGTACCCGGTCACGGCGGTCGAGCTGGCCGTCTCCGGTGTGGCCACCGACGAGCTGCGGGCCGCGCTGGCCCAGGAGGCGGCCACCCAGCGGGTGGACGTCGCGGTGGTCGCCGCCGGGCTGGAGCGCCGGGCCAAGCGCCTGGTGGTCATGGACGTCGACTCCACGCTCATCCAGGACGAGGTGATCGAGCTGTTCGCCGCCCACGCGGGCTGCGAGGAGAAGGTCGCCGAGGTGACGGCGGCGGCGATGCGCGGTGAGCTGGACTTCGCCGAGTCGCTGCGGGCCCGGGTGGCGCTGCTGGCGGGGCTGGACGCCTCGGTGACCGAGAAGGTGCGCGCCGAGGTCCGCTTCACGCCGGGCGCGCGCACCCTGATCCGTACGCTCCAGCGCCTCGGCTACCAGGTCGCGGTGGTGTCCGGCGGGTTCACCCAGGTCACCGATCACCTGGTGGAGCAGCTGGGGCTGGACTTCGCGGCCGCGAACACCCTGGAGGTGGTGGACGGCAGGTTCACCGGCCGGGTGGTCGGCGAGATCGTGGACCGGGCGGGCAAGGCCCGCTGGCTGGCCCGCTTCGCCGAGCAGGCGAAGGTGCCTCTGGAGCAGACGGTGGCGATCGGGGACGGCGCCAACGACCTGGACATGCTGAACGCGGCCGGGCTCGGGGTGGCGTTCAACGCCAAGCCGGTGGTGCGCGAAGCCGCCGACACCGCGGTGAACGTGCCGTTCCTGGACACCGTGCTGTACCTGCTGGGCATCACCCGCGAGGAGGTCGAGGCGGCCGACGCCCTGCACGGCACCCCGACCGAGTAGAGCCCGGTCGAGGCGGGCCCCCTCCCGAAGGAGCCCGCCCAGGCCAGGGCCGACGGAGTGAGGCCCTCCCGAGCAGAGGGCCTGCGGACGCACCCGAGGGGCGCGCGGATCAAATCCGCGCGCCCCTCATGGATGTGCCCGGGCCCTCGCGGACGCTTCCGGGCCCGCTCCTCTCGGACGTCGCCGGGCTCAGTCCTGCGGCGTGTGGTACGAGACCAGCTCGGCCACGCCCGGCTCGACGCCCTTCCAGGAACCGTTGAAGGTGAGCACGGCGATCGCCGCCGTCGGGAAGCCCCCGAGCCGCAGCCGCTCCAGCGCGTCCCGGTCGCCGGCGTCCCCGGCCAGCACCTGGGTCAGACCCAGCACACCCGGGTTGTGGCCGACCAGCACCAGGTCCGAGTACTCCTCCGGGGTCTCCTGGAGCACGGCGATGATCTCGCCGGGGCTGGCCTCGTAGACCCGGTCCTCGTACACCGTCTTGCGGGCCCGCTTGGGCAGCTCGTGCACCGCCAGCTTCCAGGTCTCGCGGGTGCGCAGCGCGGTGGAGCAGAGCACGTAGTCGGGGTTGATGCCGGAGTCGGCCAGCCAGCGGCCGGCGTCCGGGGCCTGGTGGCGGCCCCGGTCGGCCAGCGGCCGCTCGTGGTCGTCCACCCCGTTCGGCCAGTCGGCCTTGGCATGGCGGAGAACGATGATCCTGCGGGGTGTGTCGGCGCTCATACCCAGCAAGCTTGGCAGAAAAGCGGCCCGGGAGCGCGATGCTCCCGGATGGCGCCACTCCGAGGGGCGACGAGTGCCACCACGCCCCGCTCCGGCAGGACGTCAGGCGGCGCGTACGGCCCGACGCGTACAGGCCCGGCGCGCAGGGGCCGGGTGCGCACGGGCCCGGTGTACGGGCCCGGCGTAACGGGCCCGGTGCGTACGGGCGCCGTCAGCCCATCGAGGAGGCGACGGTGGCGATGATCGAGACCAGCACCGCGATGGCGACGATGGCGAGGGCGATGCGGCCGAGCTGCTTGCGGCCGTCGGTGGGGTTGGGATCGAGAACGGGCATGTCCGGGATTCTCCCACCCCGAACACGCCCGCCGTCCGTCGGCCCCGCCGCCTTGGCCGGGCCTTGACCTTCACCGTCAGGCCCCGGCCGTCGGCCCTCGCCGTCAGGCCACGGCCCACGTCATCCGGTCGCGGCCCTCGCCGTCAGGCCCCGGCCCTCGTCATGGCCGTGCCCCTCACCACCGCGCTCCGCCCGTCGGCATCATGCCTTGGCCGGCTCCACCGGGTGCACCGCCTCGTCCTCGATGTGCCGGGCCCGCGCCGCGCGCAGGCCGAACAGCATCTGCGGCACCAGCAGCAGCGCGAGGAAGCCCAGCGGCCAGTACCACTCGCCGGTGGCCTGGTACATCCGGCCGATCAGGATCGGGCCCGGCACGGAGATCAGGTAGCCGACGCCCTGGGCGAAGACGGACAGCTGCGCCACGCCGCCCGCGGTCCGGGCGCGCAGCCCGATCATCGTCAGCACCAACGGGAAGGCACAGTTGGACAGGCCCACCAGGACCACCCAGACCCACGGCGCCCCGGCCGGGGCGAGTGCCAGTCCGGCGTACCCGGCGATGCCGCAGGCGGCCAGCACGACGACGAACAGCCGCTGGTCGCCGCGCCGGGCGGCCAGGTTGGGCAGGATGAAGGAGACCGGCACGCCGATCACCATGGTGACCGCGAGCAGCACCCCGGAGGTGCCCTTGTCGATGCCCGAGTCCTGGAAGATCTTCGGCAGCCAGCCCATCACCACGTACGCGCCGGTGGCCTGGAGGCCGAAGAAGCAGGCCAGCGCCCAGGCCGTACGGCTGCGGGTGATCGGCAGCCTGGCGGGGACCGCGGCACCGCCGGCGCGCTCGCCGCGCTCGCGCTTGGCGATCAGCAGCGGCAGCCAGAGCAGCAGGGCGAGCGCGCCCAGTCCGGCCCAGACGCCCAGGCCGTAGCGCCAGTCGCCACCGAGGGCGTTGGTCAGCGGCACGCTGACGAGGGCGGCCAGCGCGGTGCCGGCGGACAGCGCCATGGAGTACAGGCCGATCATCGGACCGACCTTCTCCGGGAAGTACCGCTTGATCACCACCGGCAGCAGCACGTTGGAGACCGCCACGCCGGCCAGCGCGAGCGCGGTGAAGAGCAGGAAGACCGCGGTGCCGCCGGCGAAGGAGCGGGCCAGCACGCCCGCGGTGATCGCGCCCATGCCGGCCGTGATCACGGCGATCGGGCCGATCCGGCGGGCCGCGGCGGGGGCGGCGAAGCCGAACAGCGCGAAGCAGAGCGAGGGGACGGCGGTGAGCAGCCCGGCGAGCGTCGGGTTCATTCCGAGGCTGGCGCGGACCGGGTCGAGCATCGGACCGAGGCTGGTGACCACGGGACGCAGGTTCATGGCGGCGGCGGCGATCGCGACGGCGAACAGCGCGCCCAGGTACTTGGCGGAGCCGGAGGCGGGTCGCCCGGTCCGCGGTGGCGGGGTCTCGGTCCGGGAGGCGGAAGGTGTGGTGTCAGCTGCGGGCATGAGGGTCATCATAGAATGATGGGATGAATTGATGCACCCTGGAATTGGCATGATGTGCCGACCGCTCTCCCCGGCCACCTCCCACCCAGGCCCCCACCCGAGCCGTAGTCGCAAGGAGTCCCCCGTGGCGCTGTCCTCGCCGAGGCGCACCCCGCTGTCCGATCAGGTGATCGCACAACTGCGTGCCCAGATCACGTCCGGGGAGTGGCCGGTCGGCTCCCGCATCCCCACCGAGGCCGCGCTGGTCGAGCAGCTCGGGGTCGCCCGCAACACCGTCCGGGAGGCCGTCCGCGCTCTCGCCCACAACGGCCTGCTCGACATCCGCCAGGGCTCCGGCACGTACGTGCTGGCCACCAGCGAGCTGGCCGGAGTGATGCACCGCCGTTTCGCCGACGCCGACAAGGCACAGGTCGCCGAGCTGAGGGCGGCGCTGGAGACCTCCGCGGCCGGCCTCGCCGCCCACCGCCGCACCGCGCGCGACCTGGAGATGCTGGACGGCTCGCTGGCCCGCCGGGAGGCCGCCTGGCACTCCGGCGACGCCGAGGACTTCATCCAGGCCGACGCCGCCTTCCACCAGGCCGTGGTGGCCGCCGCCCACAACGACGTCCTGCTCGCCGTCTACGCCGACCTCGGCGAGGTCACCCGCGAGCACCTGCGGCACGACGTCGGCCCGGAGCTGATCGCCGAGCGCTACATCGGCCACCACACCATCCTGGAGGCCATCCGGGCCGGCGACGCCCACCGCGCCGCGGTCGAGGCCGGCCGGGCGATCGGCGCCTGCGCCACCGCCGAGGTCTGACTCGCTCGCCCCGGCTCCGGCCTCGCCCCGGGGCCGCACCCACCCGAGCCCCCGCCCGGGCCCGGGCCCGCTCACGCCAACGGCCCCGCTCACGGAAACACCGCTGCCCCGGCCCTCCCAGAAGGGAGCGCCGGGGCAGCGGTGTACGGGCGGGGTGTCAGGCGCCGATGGCGT
This sequence comes from Kitasatospora sp. NPDC034533, assembly GCF_055575155.1. Taxonomy (NCBI): domain Bacteria; kingdom Bacillati; phylum Actinomycetota; class Actinomycetes; order Kitasatosporales; family Streptomycetaceae; genus Kitasatospora; species Kitasatospora sp. NPDC034533. The sequence continues at coordinate 65,010 of NZ_JBVITE010000036.1, read as the reverse complement.
GCAGACCGCCGTCGACGTGGACGATCTCACCGGTGGTCTTCGGGAACCAGTCCGACAGCAGCGCGACGATACCGCGACCGGCCGGCTCCGGGTCGCTCAGGTCCCACTTCAGCGGGGAGCGGTGGTTCCAGGTGTCGGCCAGCTCGCCGAAGCCCGGGATGGACTTGGCGGCCATCGAGCCGATCGGACCGGCCGAGACCAGGTTGCAGCGGATGTTCCGCTCGCCCAGGTAGCGCGCCAGGTAGCGGTTGGTCGACTCCAGGGCGGCCTTGGCCGGGCCCATCCAGTCGTACTGCGGCCAGGCGAACTGGGCGTCGAAGGTCAGGCCGACCACCGACCCGCCGTCCTGCATCAGCGGCAGCAGCGCCGTGGTGAGCGACTTCAGCGAGTACGCCGAGACGTGCATCGCGGTGGCCACGGACTCCCACGGGGTGTCCAGGAAGCTGCCGCCCAGCGCGTCCTGCGGCGCGAAGCCGATGGAGTGGACGATGCCGTCCAGGGTCGGCAGGTGCTCGCGGACCTGGTCGGCGATGCCGGCCAGCTGCTCCGCGTTGGACACGTCCAGCTCCAGCACCTTGACCGGGTGCGGCAGCTTCTTGGCGATCCGCTCGGTCAGGCTCGGGCGCGGGAAGGCGGTGAGGATGATCTCCGCGCCCTGCTCCTGCGCGAGCTTGGCGGTGTGGAAGGCGATGGAGGACTCCATCAGCACACCGGTGATCAGGATCCGCTTGCCTTCGAGGATTCCACTCATGATCAGTGACCCATGCCCAATCCGCCGTCGACGGGAATGACGGCTCCGGTGATGTACGCGGCCTCGTCCGACGAGAGGAACCGCACGGTGGAGGCGACCTCGGCGGGCGCCGCGTAGCGGCCCAGCGGCACGCCGGCGACGATCTCCGCGCGGCGCTCGTCACTGAGCACGGCGGTCATGTCGGTGTCGACGAAGCCGGGGGCGACCACGTTGACGGTGATGTTGCGCGGGCCGAGCTCGCGGGCCAGCGACCGGGCGAAGCCGACCAGGCCGGCCTTGGAGGCGGCGTAGTTGGCCTGGCCCGGGGAGCCGGACAGGCCCACCACGGAGGAGATCAGCACGACGCGGCCCTTCTTGGCGCGCATCATCAGCTTGGAGGCGCGCTTGACCACCCGGAAGGTGCCGGTCAGGTTGGTGTCCAGGACGGAGGTGAAGTCCTCCTCGGACATCCGCAGCATCAGGGTGTCCTTGGTGATGCCCGCGTTGGCGACCAGCACCTCGACCGCGCCCTGCTTCTGCTCGATCTCCGTGAAGGCGGCGTCGACCTGCGCGGCGTCCGTGATGTCGCAGCGGACCGCGAGGACGTCGTACTTGGCCAGCGCCTCCGGCACCTCGCCCGAGCGGCTGGTGATGGCCACCTTGTCGCCCGCTTCGGCGAAGGCCTGGGCGATCGCGAGGCCGATGCCCCGGTTTCCTCCGGTGACGAGAACCGAGCGGCTCAACGATCCACCTCTCTCCGTGTGTGAGCACGTACGCAGGATCGCGTACGCAGTGTGACGCTATCGGGCGGTCGGCGGCGGCGGCGCATCGGGCTCCCACAGGTCCGCCCCGGCGGATCTGTCGCAATCCGACAAATCCGTACCCGTCCGGGCCGTCCCTGTGGCGGACATCGCCCAGGCCCGGGCGTTGCCCGGATCGGGGCGACTGTACGGGAACCACACGCACCGGCGCACCCGTTGCCCCCGTGGTGCTGGCCGGCCCGGGATCGGCCGTACCGATTCCCGACCATCCCGGCGAGCGACGAAGGCAGAGCGGATGACCAAGGCACGGCCCGGGAGCACCCACCGACGCGGACGACTGCTGGTCCTCACCGCCCTGGCGGCCGGCCTGGGCGCGGCCGCGTGGTCGCTGCGCGACCTGCCGGCGGCGTTCGGGCGGCGGCCGGACGGCGAGCGCGAGGAGCGGGTGCGCAACTCCCCGCAGTACCGCGACGGCGTCTTCCACAACGCGCCCTCCGCGCTCGCCCGCACCGCGGGAGCTCCCGGCTTCGACGGCGCCACCGCCCGCCGGATGCTGTTCGAGCGGGCCGGCCGCGTCCCCGCCCACCCGGTGCCGACCGTCCGCCCCGCCACCCCGCCCGGTCCGGCCGCCGAGGGCGTGGAGATCACCTGGTACGGGCACGCCTCCGCGCTGGTGGAGGTCGAGGGCTTCCGGGTCCTGCTGGACCCCATCTGGAGCGAGCGCTGCTCCCCCGCCGCACACGTCGGCCCCAAGCGGCTGCACCCGGTGCCGGTGGAGCTGGAGGAACTGCCGCCGGTCGACGCGGTGCTGATCTCGCACGACCACTACGACCACCTGGACATGGCGACGGTCAAGCGCCTGGTGCGCAGCCAGTCCGCGCCGTTCGCGGTGCCGCTCGGCATCGGCGCCCACCTGCGCCGCTGGGGCGTGCCCGAGCACCGGATCATCGAGCTGGACTGGGACGAGACCTGCACCCTGGGCGACCTGGTGCTCACCCTGACCGCCGCGCACCACTTCTCCGGCCGCGGGCTGACCCGCAACACCACCCTGTGGGGCTCCTGGGTGATCGCCGGCCCGCGCCGCAAGGTCTTCTACACCGGTGACTCCGGGTACTTCGAGGGCTACGCCCGGATCGGCGAGCGGCACGGGCCGTTCGACGCCGCCCTGGTCCAGATCGGCGCCTACGACGCGGCCTGGGCGGACATCCACATGACGCCCGAGGACGCCGTGCTCGCGCACCGGGACCTGGCGGCCGGCCTGCTGGTGCCCGTCCACTGGTGCACCTTCAACCTCGGCCTGCACCCGTGGTCCGAGCCGATCGAACGGCTGGTGAAGGCGGCCAAGGACGAGGCCGTCCCGCTGGCGGTGCCGCGCCCCGGCGAGCGGGTGGACGTGGACAACCCGCCGGAGCCGGACGGCTGGTGGGAGACCGTCGGCTGACGCGCCGCTCCACCGCCCGAAGGAGGAGGAAGCGGACGCAGGGGAGCCGGTCGGCACACGAACGCTCCCGCCAAAGCCGCAGCGCGCCGGTCGAAATGCTCTGGCCGGAAACCCGGTGGACGGGAAATGATGCGGTGGGGGGGCCCCCGTGCGCCCGCACCCCACCCTCCGCGACCTGGGAGCCCGATTGCCTCCGATCCCTCCGGCCGACAGCTCCGGCGCCCCGCACGGGCGCGCCGTCGACCCGTTGTTCCTCGCCCTGCCGCTGCGCTCCCTCGCCGACGCCGCCCTCACCCGGGCCCGCGAACTGGGCGCGAGCCACGCCGACTTCCGCCTGGAGCGGATCCGCAGCGCCTCCTGGCGGCTGCGCGACGCCCGTCCGGCCGGCACCTCCGACAGCGTGCGGCTCGGTTTCGCCGTCCGGGTGCTGCTGGACGGCGCCTGGGGCTTCGCCGCCGGTGTCGACCTCACCTCCGGCGGGGCGGCCCTGGTCGCCGAGCAGGCCGTCGCGGTGGCCCGGCTCTCCGGCGGGATCAGCCGGGCGGCCGGCTCCACCGAGCGGGTCGAACTGGCCGACGAGCCGGTGTACCCGGACGCCACCTGGGTCTCCTCCTACGAGCTCAACCCCTTCGAGGTGCCGGACGCCGAGAAGACGGCGCTGCTCGCCGAGCGCAGCTCCCGGCTGCTCGCGGCCGCGGGCGTCTCGCACGTCCAGGCGTTCCTGGAGACCGTCCAGGAGAACAAGTTCTACGCGGACACCGCGGGCACGACGACCACCCAGCAGCGGATCCGGGTCCACTCCGAGCTGGAGGCGACCTCGGTCGACGAGCGCACCGGCGCCTTCGACTCGATGCGCACCCTGGCCCCGCCGGTGGGCCGCGGCTACGAGTTCGTCGCGGGGGCCCGGGGCGCGTGCGCCGACGGCTGGGACTGGGACGCCGAGATCGCCGAACTGCCCGTCCTGCTGGCCGAGAAGATGAAGGCGCCGAGCGTCGAGGCCGGCCGCTACGACCTGGTCATCGACCCGACCAACCTCTGGCTGACCATCCACGAGTCGATCGGCCACGCCACCGAACTGGACCGCGCGCTCGGCTACGAGGCCGCCTACGCCGGCACCTCCTTCGCCACCTTCGACCAACTCGGCTCGCTGAAGTACGGCTCCGAACTGATGCACGTCACCGGCGACCGCACCGCCGAGCACGGCCTGTCCACCATCGGCTACGACGACGAGGGCGTGGCCACCCAGTCCTGGGACCTGGTCAAGGACGGCGTACTGGTCGGCTACCAGCTCGACCGCGGCATGGCCGCGCTGAAGGGCTTCGAGCGCTCCAACGGCTGCGCGTTCGCGGACTCCCCCTCGCACGTCCCGGTGCAGCGGATGGCCAACGTCTCGTTGCGGCCCGCCGCCGACGGCCCGGACACCGAGGGCCTGTTCGCCGGTGTGGACAACGGCCTGTACATCGTGGGCGACCGCTCCTGGTCGATCGACCAGCAGCGCTACAACTTCCAGTTCACCGGGCAACGCGCCTACGCCATCAAGAACGGCGAGCTCGCCGGACAGGTCAGGGACTTCGCCTACCAGGCCACCACCACCGACTTCTGGGGCTCGATGGCCGCGGTCGGCGGCCCGCGGACCTACCGCCTCGGCGGCGCCTTCAACTGCGGCAAGGCGCAGCCCGGCCAGATCGCGGCGGTCAGCCACGGCTGCCCGTCGGCGCTGTTCCGGAACGTCAACGTGCTCAACACCCAGCAGGAGGCGGGTCACTGATGACCGCGAAGCAGCCCCACGAACTCGTCGAGCTGGCGCTCGGCCTCTCCCGCGCCGACGGCTGCGTGGTGATCGCCGACGAGGCGTCGACCGCCAACCTGCGCTGGGCGGGCAACGCGCTGACCACCAACGGCGTGACCCGCGGCAGCAGCCTCACCGTGATCGCCACCGTGGCCGGCGCCCGGGGCACCGCCTCCGGCGTGGTCTCCCGTTCGGCCGTCACCGCGCGGGAGGTGGAGGGGCTGGTGCGGGCCGCCGAGGAGGCCGCCCGCGCGGCCGGCCCGGCCGAGGACGCCCAGCCGCTGATCGCCGACCGGCCCTCCTCGCCGGACTTCACCGAGCCGCCCACGCTGACCTCCATCGAGGTGTTCGACGCCTTCGGTCCGGCCCTCGGCGAGGCCTTCGCCCGCGCCGGGGCCCAGGGTGAACTGCTGTACGGCTTCGCCCGGCACGAGGTGACGTCCAGCTACCTGGGCACCTCCACCGGTCTGCGGCTGCGCCACGACCAGCCCACCGGCATGGTCGAGATCAACGCCAAGACCGCCGACCTGTCCGGTTCGGCCTGGGTCGGCGCCGGCACCCGGGACTTCGCCGACGTCGACGTCGCCGCCCTGCACCGCGAGCTGACCAGGCGGCTCGGCTGGGGCGCCCGCAAGGTGGACCTGCCGGCCGGGCGGTACGAGACGCTGCTGTCGCCCTCGGCCGTCGCCGACCTGATGATCGTCCTGAACTGGTCCTCCGGCGGCCGGGACGCCCACGAGGGCCGGACGGTCTTCTCCAGGCCCGGCGGCGGCACCCGGCTCGGCGACGAGCTCAGCGGCCTGCCGCTGACGCTGCGCTCCGATCCGCGCGAGCCCGGTCTGGAGGCGGCGCCGTTCGTGCTGGCCCACTCCACCGGGGCGGAGTTCTCCGTCTTCGACAACGGCCAGCCGATCGACGCCACCGAGTGGATCCGCCAGGGCGTGCTGAACGACCTGGTCACCACCCGCCACGCGGCCGCTCTCACCGGCCTGCCGCTGCGCCCGGCGATCGACAACCTCGTGCTGGAGACGGCGGACCAGGAGTCCGCGCCGACCCTGGAGGAGATGATCGCCCGCACCGGGCGCGGCCTGCTGCTCACCTGCCTCTGGTACATCCGCGAGGTGGACCCGGCGACGCTCCTGCTCACCGGTCTCACCCGGGACGGCGTCTACCTGGTGGAGAACGGCGAGGTCGTCGGCGAGGTCAACAACTTCCGGTTCAACGAGTCCCCGGTGGACCTGCTGGGCCGGATCACCGAGGTGGGCCGCACCGAGCGCTGCCTGCCCCGCGAGTGGAACGACTACGTCACCCGCACCGCGATGCCCCCGGTGCGTGTCGCGGACTTCAACATGAGTTCGGTCAGCCGGGCCTCTTAGCCGCCGACCGACGGGGGATACGAGAGACATGATGGACGAGAAACGCCTGGTCAGGTCGAGCAGGATGCTGTCGCGCGTCCTGCGGCACGAGCCCGCGCTGGTCGGGGTGACGCTGGACGGGGCCGGCTGGGTCCGGGTCGACGAGCTGCTCGCCGGGCTCGCCGCACGGGGCAGACCCCTCACCCGGGCCGAGCTGGACCACATCGTCGCGACCAACGACAAGCGCCGCTTCGGCTACTCGCCGGACGGTCTCTCGATCCGCGCCAACCAGGGCCACACGGTGGCGGTCGACCTCGCTCTGGCCGCCGCCGCGCCGCCGCCGGTGCTCTACCACGGCACCGCCGACCGGCACCTGGCGGCGATCTTCCGCGAGGGACTGCTCCCGATGGCCCGCCGGGACGTCCACCTCTCGGCGGACACCGAGACGGCCACCCGGGTCGGCGCCCGGCACGGCCGTCCGGTGGTGCTGACCGTCCACGCGGCGGCGATGACGGCGGCCGGCCACGAGTTCCGGCTCAGCGAGAACGGCGTCTGGCTCACCGACGCCGTGCCGCCGCGGTACCTCTCCCGGCGCTCCTAGACCCGGCCCGGTCGCCGGGCCGCCGCGGACGCCCGCGGCCGAAGGGCCTGTCCGCTGCGCCGGACAGGCCCTTCGCGTACCCGACCGGGTGGGTGCGGCGCACCCGGTCTCGTCGCGGCCCGCGCCCGGGCGTACCGTGAGGAGGCCGCGCGGCCAGGCGCGCGGGTGCGCGACGAGGGCGGTAGGACACATGGGCAAGAGCGCCGACGGCGGGCAGGTCTTCCGGATCACGGGAGCGCGCAGCAGCCTCACCGAGGACGTCCGGGGGCGCCAGCGCCGCTACGTCATCTCGATGCTGGTGCGTACGGCCTGCGTGCTGCTCGCGGTGGTGCTGTGGGACGTCCAGCGGGTACTGGCGTTCGCGGCCCTGGCGGGCGGCGTGCTGCTCCCGTACTTCGCGGTGCTGATCGCCAACGCGGGCCGCGAGCGGGCCCCGGGGCTGCCGAGCACCTTCGACATCCCGTTCGACACCCCGCTGATGCTCGGCCCCGGTGGGACGGGTGGGGCGGGTGCGAACTCTGGTACAGGAGAGGCAAAGGCCGCGGCCACCGATCCTTCACAGGACGTGAACTGACCGTCCCTTTCAGGCCAGTTCGCCCCGGTCTGGCTCGGCGAAAGCTCAAAAGAAGCTCAGATTAATCATGCAAGACCTCCCCATCCGAGGGTCGGGGCGTGACATACTGCGTACGCGCTCCGCATCCCCCGTCGGAGCGACGGACCGACGCCGGGCGGCTCCCCCCGTGGCTGCCCGGCGTCGCCATGCCCGGCTCCGATCACCCTGAGCGGTCGTGACAGACTGGCGGTGCAGACTCCCCCGCCAATCGTTGAGGACGGCCCGATGGACACCCCGCAGACGCCGATCTGCTCCGCCAAGGGCTGCCGGGCGGACGCCGGCTGGGTGCTGGTGTGGAACAACCCCAAGCTGCACACCCCGGACCGCCGCAAGACCTGGCTCGCCTGCGACGAGCACCGCGAGCACCTGTCCCGGTTCCTCGGGGTGCGTGGCTTCCTCAAGGAGGTCGTCGCCTTCGCCGACTGGACCCCCGAGGCCGCGCAGTAACCGGCGCGGAGCCGCTCCGGCCCGCGCGCAGCCGCTCCGGCCGGCTAGCCGCCGATCGCGGACATCGGCCGCTCGGGCTGGAGGAACTCCGGGTCGTCTATCCCGGCCCCGGCCTTCTTGCCCCACATCGCCGCCCGCCACGACGCGGCCAGCTCGGCGTCGTCCGCGCCCGAGCGCAGCGCGGTGCGCAGATCGGTCTCACCGGTCGCGAACAGGCAGTTGCGCACCTGGCCGTCGGCGGTCAGCCGGGTGCGGTCGCAGGCCCGGCAGAACGGGCGGGTGACGGAGGCGATCACACCCACCCGACCCGGGCCGCCGTCCACCAGCCAGCGCTCGGCGGGTGCCGCGCCCCGCCGCGCGGACGGCTCCGGCGTGAGCGTGAAGCGGGCCCGCAGCAGGTCCAGGATCTCCGCGGCGGTGACCATCGACGTGCGGTCCCAGCCGTGCTGGGCGTCGAGCGGCATCTGCTCGATGAAGCGCAGTTCGTAACCCCGCTCCAGGCACCAGGCCAGCAGGTCGGCCGCCTCGTGGTCGTTGACCCCGCGCATCAGCACCGTGTTCAGCTTCACCGGGGCCAGCCCGGCGGCCTCGGCGGCGGCCAGCCCGTCCAGCACGTCCTGGTGGCGGTGGCGGCGGGTGAGGGTGTGGAACACCTCGGGATCGAGCGTGTCCAGCGAGACGTTGATCCGGTCGAGTCCGGCCTCGCGCAGCGCGGTCGCGGTGCGGGCCAGCCCGATGCCGTTGGTGGTCAGCGAGAGCTCCGGGCGCGGTTCCAGTTCGGAGCAGGCGGCCACGACGGCGACCAGCCCGGGGCGCAGCAGCGGCTCGCCGCCGGTGAAGCGGACCTCGCGCACGCCGAGGTCGCGCACCGCGACGGTGACCAGCCGGACGACCTCCTCGTCGGTCAGCAGGTCCGGCTTGGCCAGCCACTGGAGGCCTTCCTCCGGCATGCAGTAGGTGCAGCGGAGGTTGCACCGGTCGGTGAGGGAGACCCTCAGGTCGACGGCCTGTCGTCCGAACGTGTCGAGCAGCACGTGCGTCCTTCCCCGAGATGCGGCCGGCCCGGCCACCGTCACGGCGGGCCGGGCCAGCATAGTCATCGAGGGACGATCAGTGGGCGCCCAACCCGCTCAGCGAGCGGACCTCCAGTTCAGCGTACTTCGCCGGGTCGGAACGTTCCCTGGACAGCAGCGTGCCGAGCCAGCCGGCCAGGAAGCCGACGGGGATCGAGATCAGGCCGGGGTTCTCCAGCGGGAACCAGTGGAAGTCGGAGTGCGGGAAGAGCGAGGTCTTCGCGCCGGAGACCACCGGGGAGAAGACCACCAGCGTCACCGAGGTGAGCAGCCCGGCGTAGACGGAGCTGACCGCGCCGACGGTGGTGAAGCGCTTCCAGAACAGCGAGTAGAGCAGGGTGGGCAGGTTCGCCGAGGCGGCGACCGCGAAGGCCAGGGCGACCAGGGCGGCGGTGTTGAGCTTGTCCGCGAAGAGGCTGAGCACGATCGCCACCGCTCCGATCGCGACCGCGGCCCACTTCGCCGACGACACCTCCTGCTTCTCGGACACCTTTCCGCGCCGGATCACGTTGGCGTAGAGGTCGTGTGCGAAGGAGGCGGAGGAGGCCAGCGTGAGCCCGGCGACCACGGCGAGGATGGTGGCGAAGGCGACCGCCGAGATCACCGCGAGCAGGATCGCGCCGCCGGTGGTCCCGGCGCCCCCGCCGAGCGCCTCGGCCAGCTGCGGGGCGGCGGTGTTGCCCGCCGCGTTCGCCGCCTTGATGGCCTTGGGGCCGACCAGCGCGGTCGCGCCGAAGCCCAGCGCCAGGGTCATCAGGTAGAAGACGCCGATGATGCCGATCGCCCAGAGCACCGACTTGCGGGCCGCCTTGGCGGTGGGGACGGTGTAGAAGCGGACCAGGATGTGCGGCAGACCGGCGGTGCCGAGGACCAGCGCGACGCCGAGGCTGATGAAGTCGAGCTTGGCGGTGCCGCTGCCGTACTTCTGCCCCGGTTGGAGGAAGGCCTCGCCCTTGCCGCTGGCGCTCGCCGCCGCGCCGAGCAGCTCGGAGGGGTTGAAGTGGTACTTGGCCAGCACCAGGACGGTCATCAGCGCGGCACCGGCGATCAGCAGCACCGCCTTGACGATCTGAACCCAGGTGGTGCCCTTCATGCCGCCTATGACCACATAGATGATCATCAGCGCGCCGACCCCGACGATGGTCCAGCGCTTGGCCGCGTTCCCCTCGGCCCCCAGCAGCAGGGCCACCAGGGTGCCGGCGCCGACCATCTGGGCGAGCAGGTAGAAGATCGACACCACGATGGTGGAGACGCCCGCCGCGGTGCGCACCGGGCGCTGGCGCATCCGGAACGCGAGCACGTCCGCCATCGTGAAGCGCCCGGAGTTGCGCAGCGGTTCGGCGATCAGCAGCAGCGCGACCAGCCAGGCGACCAGGAAGCCGATCGAGTAGAGGAAGCCGTCGTAGCCGCTGAGCGCGATGGTCCCGGCGATGCCGAGGAAGGAGGCGGCGGACATGTAGTCGCCGGAGATGGCCAGGCCGTTCTGGAAGCCGGTGAAGCCCCGGCCGCCGGCGTAGAAGTCGGCGGCGCTCCTGGTCTGCCGCCCGGCCCAGACCGTGATGGCGAGGGTGGCCAGGACGAACACGCCGAACAGGGCCATCGTCAGGCCGCGGTGCTCGGTGGCGGAGCTGGCGAGCAGGGTCATTCGGCGGACTCCCGGGGAGCGTGGACGACGGCGCCGTGCGCCTCGCGGATCGCCGCGGCGGCCGGGTCGATCCGCCGGTCCGCGTAGCGGGCGTACCAGGCGGCGATGACGAAGGTGGTCGCGAACTGGAGCAGCCCGAGCACCAGGGCCACGTTGACGTGCCCGACGACCTTGGTGCGCATCAGCGCGGGGGCGTAGCAGGAGAGCAGGACGTAGAGCAGGTACCAGAGCACGAAGCCGATGGTGACCGGGAAGGCGAAGCTGCGGAACGAGCGCCGCAGCCTGCGGAACTCCTCGCTGTCGTCGATGAGTCGGGCGTCCGTGGCGGCGTTGGTGATCGGCGGCGAATCCACTCTCTCTCCTCGGCGTATGTGTCACACGGGGACGGTCGAACGTGAGGGTCGTCACAGGCCTGGTGCGCGCCGCGCAATGCTAGGAGCGTCCTGCCCGCCCCGAAAGGGGTTGACCGCGATCAGTCGACCGTTCACCCTCTCGGACCATCCGATTGGCCGAAAAGCAGCCCATCGCGGCGATCACACCGTCCACGACCGGGATCCGCCCGCCGCCTCCCGGCTCCGGAGAGGCCCCCGGAAGACCCCGAAGGACCCCGGGGAGCCCCGGAGAAACCCGGGAAAAGCGCGGGAGAACAGCGCCGGAGAACGGCACCGGCCCGTGCCGCACCCCACGCGGGGCGGCACGGGCCGGTTGCCGGGAGACCGTGTCCCGGATGACTCAGAAGGTGATCCGCACCTTCAGGGCCGAGCGGTCGTCCATCGCGCGGTAGCCGTCCGGAACGCCGTCGAGGTCGACGGTGCGGTCGAACACCAGGCCCGGCTCGATCGCTCCCGAGAGCACGTCCGGCAGCAGCTCGGGGATGTACGCGCGGGCCGGGGCGACGCCGCCGTTCAACGCGACGTTCCGGCCGAACATCTGGCCGATGTCGACCCCTGCGCTGCCGCCGTGCGGCACTCCGACGTAGCCCACCGCGCCGCCGTCCCGGGCGATCGAGAGGGCCGTGCGCATCGACTCCTCGGTGCCCACCGCCTCCAGCACCGCGTGCGCGCCCTGACCGGCGGTCAGCTCCTTCACCGCCTCGACGGCGGCCTCGCCGCGCTCCGCCACCACGTCCGTCGCACCGAAGCGGCGGGCCAGTTCGGTACGGGCCGCGTGCCGGCCCAGCGCGATGATCCGGCCCGCGCCCAGCCGGTGCGCCGCCAGCACACCGCACAGCCCGACCGCGCCGTCGCCGACCACCGCCACCGTCGCGCCGGGGCGCACCCGCGCCGAGACCGCGGCGTGGTGCCCGGTCGCCATCACGTCGGACAGCGCCAGCAGCCCGGGCAGCAGCTTCTCGTCACCCGCCGCCTCCTTCGGCAGCTTCACCAGCGTCCCGTCCGCGAACGGCACCCGCACCGCCTCGCCCTGGCCGCCGTCCGAGCCGACCTGCCCCCAGAACCCGCCGTGCGGGCAGGAGGTCTGGAGGCCTTCGAGACAGAAGTCACACGTCCCGTCCGACCAGACGAACGGCGCCACCACCAGGTCGCCCTTGGCGAAGCCGCGCACCTCGGCGCCGACCTCCTCGACCACGCCCAGGAACTCGTGCCCGATCCGCTGCCCGGCCACCCGCTGCGCCACCCCGCGGTAGGCCCACAGGTCGCTGCCGCAGATGCAGGCGTTGACCACCCGCAGCACCGCGTCCGTCGGCCGCTGGACCACCGGGTCCGGCACCTCCTCGATCCGGATGTCACTGGGGCCGTGGATCACGGTGGCACGCATGGCTGTTCCTTAGCTGAGAACGATCTCGATCAGTTGTACGACGCCCCCGCCGACCACTCTATTCCGGCCGGTCGGTCGGAACGTTCCGGCCGGAGCCCCTCGCCAGGCCCCTTATCCTGTTGGACCATGCAACCGATCCAGCCCGAGACGTACGGAGTGCGGCGGACCGCCCCGGTCCCCGCCCAGCGCTCCGCCGCCCCCGCCGGGGGCTTCGCGGTCGTCGACGTCGAGACCACCGGTCTCGGCCGCTCCGACCGCGTCATCTCGGCGGGCGTCTACCAGCTGGACCCGGACGGCGACGTCACCGACCACTGGTACACCCTGGTCAACCCCGAGCGGGACCCCGGCCCGGTCTGGATCCACGGCCTCACCGCCGAGTTGCTCTCCTGCGCCCCGACCTTCCCGCAGATCGCCGACGAGTTCGCCGCGCGGCTGGAGAACCGCATCCTGGTCGCGCACAACGCGCTCTTCGACTGGAACATGATCTCCCGTGAGTTCTCCCGGGCCGGCCGGCGCGCCCCGGTCGAGCAGCGGCTGTGCACCATGGTCCTCTCCCGCGACCTGCGCCTGCCGCTGCCCAACGGCAAGCTGTCCTCGCTCGCCGCCCACTTCGGTGTCCGCCAGCGCCACGCCCACAACGCCCTGGACGACGCCCGGGTGCTCGCCGAGGCCTTCCGCCCCAGCCTGCACCTGGCCCGCGACGGCGGCGTGCCGCTGCCGCTCCAGAACTGCGTCGCGGTCACCGACCTCGGTGAGGACGAGTCCCCCACCCCCGGCCGCAGCACCTGGACCGGCGCCACGTACCGCCAGACCAAGAAGCGCCCGCCCTGCCCGTACCCCAACCCGGGGCGCTGGGAGGACGGCAAGCCGCTGGTGCAGGGCATGCGGGTGGCCATCAGCGGCGACACCGCCACCGACCGCGAGGTCCTGGAGGACCGCGCGGTCGAGGCCGGCCTGCACATCGCCACCTCGGTGAGCCGCCTCACCAGCCTGCTCGTCACCAACGACCCGGACAGCTGGAGCGGCAAGGCCCGCAAGGCCCGCGAGGTCGGCACCCCGGTGGTCGGCGAGGACGCCTTCCTCCAACTGTTGCGCGAGGTCGCCCCGCACCCCGGTGCGTGAGCCCGTTGTGAGGTCGGCGTACCGTTCCCGTGTGTACCGTTTTCTGCTGACCCGGCAGTGGCTGATCACCATCCTGATCGCGCTGCTGCTGATCCCCGCGACGATCAAGCTGGGTTTCTGGCAGCTGCACCGCCACGAGGCGCGGGTGGCCCGGAACGAGTTGATCGGCAAGGCCCTCACGGACGCGCCGGTCCCGTTCGACACCCTGTCGCCGACGCCGGGGTTCGCGGTCCCCAAGGACCTCACCTGGCGCTCGGTGACCGCCACCGGACAGTACGACCCGGCGCACGAGTTCGTGGTCCGCAAGCGGACCGACTCCAGCGGGACCATCGGCTACTTCGTGGTGACCCCGTTGCGGCTCTCCGACGGCAAGGGCACCGTCCTGGTCAACCGCGGCTGGGTCGCCTCCGGCGCCGGGGCCGCCGACTACCCGCCCGTCCCGGCCGCCCCGGCCGGCGAGGTCACCCTCAGCGGCCGCCTGCGCGCCGAGGAGACCTACGGCGCCAGCGGCATCAAGGACCGCACCGGCCTGCCCGACCGCCAGTTCAACCTGATCAACACCGACGAACAGGCCAAGCGGACCGGCGCCCCGCTCCTCGGCGGCTACCTCGAACTCACCGGCACCACCCCGGCCCCGGCCGACCAGCCCCAGCTGATCCCCGAGCCCAACCACTCCGACATCGGCCCGCACATGGCCTACGCCGTCCAGTGGTGGCTGTTCACCGCGATGATCCCGGTCGGCGTCTGGGTCCTCGCCCGCCGGGAGGCCAGGGACCGAGCCAAGCGGGCGGCCGAAGCCGAGGTCCCGCTCGACGCCGTCCCCGCCTAGCAGCCCGTCTCACGGCGCGGCCGGCGTCGGCCCCACCGGCTGGAGCACGTCGGCCAGCTCCCGCAGCAACCGCGCCTTCGCCCGCGCCCCCACCACCGACCGCACCGGCTGCCCGTCCCGGAACACCATCAGCGTCGGCATCGAGAGCACCCCGTACGCCGCCTGCGTCCGCGGGTTGCGGTCCACGTCCACGCTCACCACCCGCAGCCGGTGCGCCTCCTCCCGCGCGATGTCCGCCAGCACCGGCGCCATCATCCGGCACGGCGGGCACCAGTCCGCCGTGAAGTCCACCAGCACCGGCCCCCGCGCCGCCAGCACCTCCGTGTCGAACGTCTCGTCCGTCACCGCCGGCACGCCCGCGATCTCCACCACGACTACTCCCTCACCAGTTCACACAAGGGCGGTTGCTCGGCGGCGGCCAACTCGTCCCGGGCCTTCACCGCCCGCTCGAACTGCCCCGCCACCCGCGCCCGCACGTCCTGGAGCCGGGCGATGCACTCGTCCAGCTCCCCCAGCTTCCGGCGGTACACCTCCAGAGAGGCCGGGCACGAGTCACCCTCCGGGTGTCCCGCCCGCAGGCACTCCACGAACGGCCTGGTCTCCTCCAGCCCGAACCCGAAGTCCTGCAGCATCCGGATCTCCCGCAGCAGCCGCAGATCGCCCTCGTCGTACGCCCGGTACCCGTTGCCCGCCCGCCGGGCCGGCAGCAGTCCCAACTGCTCGTAGTACCGCAACGCCCGCGTGGTCGTCCCCGCCCGCTCCGCCAACTCCCCGATCCGCACGCCGAACCACTCCTCCCGCACATCCGTCCACGACGGTAAACCTTCCCCCCGGCGTCAACGCCAGCCCCGTCCGGCGGGCGCGCGGGACGGATCCCCTGCCGTCCTCCCCGCTCCCCCACCCGGCAAGATGTCCCCCATGGATCTCGGACTGAAAGACAAGGCCTACATCGTCACCGGCGCCACTCGGGGCCTCGGCCTCGCCGGCGCCCGTGAGCTCGCCGCCGACGGCGCCCGGGTGCTCGTCAGCGGCCGCACCGCGCAGGCCGTCGACGCCGCCGTCGCCGAACTCGAAACCCTCGGCACCGCCCGGGGCCTCGTCGCCGACAACGCCGCCCCCGACACCCCCGAGCGCCTCGTCGCCGAGGCCCGGCGGCACTTCGGCCGTCTCGACGGCATCCTGATCAGCGTCGGCGGCCCCAAGGCCGGCCCGGTCGAGACCGCCCCCGAGGAGGCGTGGCGCGACGCCTTCGAGACCGTCTTCCTCGGCGCCCTGCGACTCGCCCGCACCACCGCCGCCGCGCTCTCCGACGGCGGCGTGATCGCCTTCGTGCTCTCCAGCTCGGTCCGCCAGCCGATCCCCGGCCTCGGCATCTCCAACGGCCTGCGCCCCGGTCTCGCCATGGCCGCCAAGTCCCTCGCCGACGAACTCGGCCCCCGCGGCATCCGGGTGGTCGGCCTGCTCCCGGGCCGGATCGACACCGACCGCGTCCGCGAGCTCGACGCCCTCGCCGCCGACCCCGACGCCGCCCGCGCCCAGGCCGCGGCCGGCATCCCGCTGCGCCGCTACGGCACCCCCGAGGAGTTCGGCAAGGTCGCCGCCTTCCTGCTCTCCCCCGCCGCCTCGTACCTGACCGGCGTCATGGTCCCCGTCGACGGCGGCGCCCTGCGCCCGCTCTGATCCCTCCCCCGCGAACCGGTCCGCCCGGCCGACCCGCCACCGGCCGGGCCCGGCGCCCCGGCCCGCGCTACTCCACCCTCGACGGCCGCCGACCCCGCCGACCCTGTCCCCGCCGGGGCTCGGCGGGGACCGCCTGGAGGACCCGGATCCGCAGGTCGGCCGGCAGTTCGGCCAGTCGCAGGCTCGCGCGGGCGTCCGTCCGGGGCCCGTCCTCGAAGTGCTCCACCAGCGCGGCCGGATCCCCACCCGGTCTCAACCGCACCGCACCGCGCAACCGCGGATGCCCCGGCGCCCGCACCAGCCGCACCCCGGCCCGCTCGACCTCCGGCAGCGCCACCGTCAGGTCCTCCAGCGCCTCCTCCAGCGCCCGCGCACCGACCCGCAGCCGAAGCCCGCTCACCCCCGGCGTCGGCACCGCGATGCTCGCCAGCCCGGTGCGCCTCAGCTGCGCCACCAGCCACCACGCCGTCCCCGCCACCAGCACGGCCAGCCCGCCGATCACCGTCGGCCACCACCACGAGGACGCCACCCACCTCCCGCGCGAGCGCGCGCTCACCACCGGCTGGTCCGGCGAGGTGAGCGGCCACCACCCCGGGGGGTGCGCGCCCAGCCGCCGGTACAGGTCGAGTCCGCCCGCCAGCACCAGCAACCCGGCCCCCAGCAGCGCCGCCCCCGCCACGCCGAGCAGCACCCGGTTGACGACCGTCCGCCTCATCCCGCCGCCTCCGGTCCCGGCCCCGCGCCGTCCCGCGCCACGGCCCCGGCTCCCCTCGCCGTCCGCACGTCCAGCCGCAGCGGCCGTGCCAGCCCCACCCGCGCCAACTCGTCGCGCAACTGCCGCTGCACCAGCGCCGGGTCCGCCGGGCCCGCCAGCGAGACCCGCACCCGCCGCCGTCCGACCCGGACCCTCAGGTGGTCGATCCCGTCCAGCCCCGCCGCCCGGTCCACCAGCAGGTGCCCGATCCCGGCCCGGTCGACGGCCGCGGTCGTCCCGCCGTACGGCCGCAGCACCAGCCACCGCCGCAGCCCGGGCGCGACGGCCAGCCACAGCAGCCACCCGCCGAGCACGGTCGCCGCCCCGGCCCCCACCAGGACCCCCAGGTCGTCCAGGTGCCGCGTCGCGAGCTCGTCCGCGATCTGCGCCCGCCACCGCCGGGCCGGCTGCCCCACCCGCACCGCGACCACGTCGTACAGCAGCGCCCCCGCCACCACCAGCACCCCCGTGGCCACCACCGCCGCCGCGGCCGTACGGGGCGCCCGCGGCCCGCGGGCCTTCCCCCGCCGAAGGTCCGCCACCTGCTGCGGCTCGTCCCCCGCCTCGGAGTCCCGCACGTCTGGGCCCCCCGCCTCGGAGTCCCGCGCCCCCGAGTCCCGCAGCTCGGAGTCCCCCGCCTCGGAGTCCCGCGCCGTCACGAGGCGCTCCCCGTCACCAGCTTCTCGACCACGACGACCACCCTCGACACCTTGGTCCCGGTCAGCCCCGCCACCCGTTCGGCGATCCGCTCCCGTACCGCCCCGGCCAGCGCCGCGACGTCCGACGGGAACGGCAGCTCGACCGCGACCCGGACGGTCACCGTGCTCCCCGGGACGGTCACCGAGACGTGCGGCGGCGCCCCCGTCGCCCGCCCCGCGGGCCAGGCGCCGGCCAGCACCTCCCGGGCGGCCCTGGCGGCGATCCGCGCGTACACCCGGTCGGCGACGCGCAGCCGCCCCCGGCGCCCCGGCGCGGGGAGCGCGGCGGAAACCGGACCGGCTACCGGGGCCGCCATCAGCGGCGCCGGTCGCGGCCGCAGAGCAGGTCTCCCAGGTCCCCCAGCTCGATGTCGCCCTCAAGCAGGCGCCCGGCCACGAAGCCGACCAGCCCGAGCGCGGCCACCAGGAGGAACGCCGCGAAGCCGCCGAAGTACCCGGCGAAGCCGAGGGCCATTCCCACCACCAGGCCGACGATGGCCAGGTTCATCCGCTACTCCCTCGTCTCCCGCTGCCTTCTCCGGTCCGGACCCGCCTCCCCCGCCACCCGCCTGCCCCGCTCCGTGCCCGCCCCGCTCCGTGCCCGCCCAGCCGACCCGCCGAACGCGCTACTTGAGCCTCGGCCGCTGCCCGGGCGCCGGCACCGGCTCCTCTTCCTCCTCGAACTCAGGTTCGTCCGGAAGATGGACGTCGTTGACGGCGATGTTGACCTCGACGACCTCCAGGCCGGTCATCCGCTCGACCGCGTGGATGATGTTCTCCCGTACTTGGCGGGCGAGTTCGGGGATGACCACGCCGTACTCCACCACCAGGGCGATGTCGATCGCGGTCTGCTTCTCCCCGACCTCGGCCTTGATGCCCCGCCCGACACTGGGCTTGCCGCCCGGCACCCGGTCCCGCATCGCGCCGAAGGTCCGGGCGAGCCCGGAGCCGAGCGCGTGGATCCCGGTGATCTCCCGCGCCGCCATCCCGGCGATCTTCTCCACCACACCGACGGCCAGCGCGGTGCGGCCGCGCTCCGCCATCGGAGTGGCACCGCCGGTGGATCCGTGCGGCGGACCGGGGGTCGGCGCGCCGCCACCGCCGGAGTGCTTGTGCATGGTCGCGGGCGTCGGAGTGTCAGGCATGGGCGCATCTCCCGTCGTACGGCTCCAGCTATATCGCAGACCTCCACAACTCTGGCATTCCGCCACGATCCCTGCCCCTTGAACGACGTCCGCCCACCTCCGCGCAGCGCAAAGGGCCCGGCCCCGGGGGGATTCCCCCGGGCCGGGCCCCGCGCGGGTGCCGTCCGGTCAGTCGCCGATCCCGGCGAGCTCCCGCAGCCGGCGGGCCTGCGCCGCCCGTTCGGCCGAGCGCTGTTCGTCGAACGAGCGCCCGGAAGCGCCCTGCAACAGGGCCTTGGTCTCGATCACCGCCCCGCGCGGAGCGGCCAGCAGGGCGGCCGCGAGGTCGCGGGCGGCGCCGTCCAGTTCCTCTGCCGGGACCGCCAGGTTGGCCAGCCCGATCGCGGTGGCCTCCTCGGCGCCCACCCAGCGGCCGGTCGCGCAGATCTCCAGTGCCCGCGCGTAGCCGACGAGTTCGGTGAGCGGCTTGGTCCCGGCCAGGTCCGGGACCAGGCCCAGCGAGGTCTCCTTCATCGCGAACCGGACGTCCTCGGCGACCACCCGCAGGTCACATCCGAGCGCCAGCTGGAAGCCCGCGCCGACGGCGTGGCCCTGGACCGCCGCGATGGAGATCAGGTCCGGACGGCGCCACCAGGTGAAGGCCTCCTGGTACGAGGCGATGGTGTCGTCCAGCTCGCGGTCCGTGGAGGCGGCGAGCTGGAGGAAGGTGGGCTCGCCCGCGATTCCCTCGGGGGTGAACATGGCCCGGTCCAGACCGGCGGAGAAGGAGACCCCCTCGGCGCGCAGCAGCACCACCCGGACGCTGCCGGGCAGGTCGCGGCCGGCGTCGGCGAGGGCGCGCCAGAGCGCGGGCGACTGGGCGTTGCGCCGCTTGGGCTGACACAGGGTGACGACGGCGAGTTCGCCTTCGACCTCCAGGCGGACGCCGTCCCGCTCCCAGCTCGGGGCCTGCGGGTCGATGGCGGGGGCGGTCATGCGGGGACCTCCGGTGGCGAGGGACTTGGCTACCGGAGAGTAACAAAACTCGGCGCACAGGGGCAGGGGCCCGGCCCGGAAAGATCGACGGGCCCGGCCGGCCCGGCGAGGGACGGAAGGAGAACGAACGGGGGGCGGGCGGCGCCCCGGGCATGACGATCGGCGGCCGGCCCGCACGACCCGAGGGCGGACGCCCAGTCGATGACCGACTGTCGTCTCCTCGGCCGGCGTCCTGCCGCCGCGCCATCCAGCCCAAGAGCTGACGAACCGTCAGGAACCGGCCCCGGCAGTCGCCTTGTTCTTGCCCCGCGTGGCACCACCGCGGCCCCGGAGGATCACTCCGGATTCGCTCAGCATCCGGTGCACGAAGCCGTACGAACGACCGGTCTCCTCCGCGAGAGCGCGAATGCTCGCCCCGGAGTCGTACTTCTTCTTGAGATCGGCCGCGAGCTTCTCACGCGCGGCACCGGTCACCCGGCTGCCCTTTTTCAGAGTCTCGGCCACCCGTGCCTCCTCGTAGCGTTGCTCGGTCAGATTCCCATGATCACCCATCCCTCTCCTCCTGGCCACCCATTCGACAAGGTCGATGTCGCAAATGCGTGGTCCGCCGGTGGTGATCCGAGCGCATCAGGGCGCTCACGCAGAGTGCACGCCCCCGGGCGGATACCGCCATTCGCCGGGAAAGAGCTGATCAGCAGCGTCGGCCCGACCACGATCGTGTGGCGGGCCGACGGAAAGTCCTTAAACGGAATCCAGATCTACTTCATTCCCGGATACGCCGAAAGGACTAGATATTCTCGTCTGAAAAGCGGACTTCGCGTCTACTTCAGGTCAGGCCAGGGAGACCAGATCGGCGTAGGACGGGTTCCAGAGGTCCTCCACGCCGTCCGGCAGCAGGATGATCCGCTCCGGGTCCAGCGCCTCGACCGCGCCCTCGTCGTGGGTGACCAGCACGACCGCCCCGGAGAACTCGCGCAGCGCACCCAGGATCTCCTCGCGGCTGGCCGGGTCGAGGTTGTTGGTGGGCTCGTCCAGCAGCAGCACGTTGGCGGAGGAGACCACCAGGGTGGCCAGCGCCAGACGGGTCTTCTCACCACCGGAGAGCACCCCGGCCGGCTTGTCGACGTCGTCGCCGGAGAACAGGAAGGAGCCGAGGATCTTGCGGATCTGCACCAGGTCGGTGTCCGGCGCGGCCGAGCGCATATTCTCCAGGACGCTGCGGTCCGGGTCCAGGGTCTCGTGCTCCTGGGCGTAGTAGCCGATCTTCAGGCCGTGGCCCGGGATCACCTCACCGGTGTCCGGCTGCTCCACCCCGGCCAGCATCCGCAGCAGGGTGGTCTTTCCGGCGCCGTTGAAGCCCAGCACGACGACCCGCGAGCCCCGGTCGATCGCCAGGTCGACGTCGGTGAAGATCTCCAGCGAGCCGTAGGACTTGGACAGGCCGCTGGCGGTCAGCGGGGTCTTGCCACAGGGGGCCGGCTCCGGGAAGCGCAGCTTGGCGACCTTGTCGTTCACCCGGACCTGCTCCAGCCCGGAGAGCAGCTTGTCGGCCCGGCGGGCCATGTTCTGCGCGGCCACCGTCTTGGTCGCCTTGGCGCGCATCTTGTCGGCCTGCGCGTTCAGGGTCGCGGCCTTCTTCTCGGCGTTGGCCCGCTCGCGCTTGCGGCGCTTCTCGTCGTCCTCGCGCTGCTGCTGGTACTGCTTCCAGCCCATGTTGTAGACGTCGATGCAGGAGCGGTTGGCGTCCAGGTAGAAGACCTTGTTGACGACCGTCTCGACCAGGTCGACGTCGTGCGAGATGACGATGAAGCCGCCCTTGTAGGTCTTCAGGAAGTCCCGCAGCCAGACGATGGAGTCCGCGTCCAGGTGGTTGGTGGGCTCGTCGAGCAGCAGCACGTCGGAGTCCGAGAAGAGGATCCGGGCCAGCTCGACGCGGCGGCGCTGACCACCCGAGAGGGTGTGCAGCGGCTGGCCGAGGATGCGGTCCGGCAGGCCCAGCGCGGCGGCGATGGTAGCGGCCTCGGCCTCGGCGGCGTACCCGCCCTTGGTGAGGAACTCGGTCTCCAGCCGGGCGTACTTCTTCATCGCGTTGTCCCGGGTGGCGCCCTTGCCGTTCGCCATCCGGTCCTCGTTCTCGCGCATCTTCTTCAGCACGGTGTCGAGGCCCCGGGCGGACAGGATGCGGTCCTTGGCGAGGACGTCCAGGTCACCGGTGCGCGGGTCCTGCGGGAGGTAGCCGACCTCGCCCGAACGGGTGACGGTGCCGGCGGCGGGCAGGCCCTCGCCGGCCAGCACCTTGGTGAGCGTGGTCTTGCCGGCGCCGTTGCGGCCGACCAGTCCGATCCGGTCGCCGGCGGCGACCTTGAAGCTCGCGGACTCGATCAGGATCCGGGCACCGGCACGCAGTTCGAGGGCGTTGGCGGAAATCATGGCTGGGGACTACTCCTGGGACGTGGGCGGGCGGCCGGGTGGGACGGACCCGGGGCCGGGGTCGGCGTGAGGGGACTTCATCGGCGGTCGGCGCGGCCCTCGTGGCGCCGCCGCCCGCTATTGCCCGGAGAAATGAGCCATGGCGGCAAGTCTACCGGGCCCCGCGTCACCCCCAATGGAGTACCGTCCGCGGACGATCGCCGGCCCGGCGCCCGTCGGCCGGCGCCCGCGGAGCGGTCGCGGCGGTCGCTACGGCGCGGCCGGCTGGTCCCCGGCGGGAGCGCCGGCGTCCGCCGGGGCGTCCGGGGCGGCGGCGGAGTCGGGAGCGGGGTCCGCGGCCACCGGGCCCTGGGGTGCCGCAGGCGGTGCCTGGGCCGCAGGGTCGCCCGCGGCCGGGGTCGCCGACGGGTCCGCGCAGCCCTCCTGGGGCCGGACCGCCGCGAACGGCGCGTCCACGGTGCCGCAGGCCGTCTCGGGCGCGGCCGCCTTGGTGTCGAACACCTTCGGCGGCACGATCGGGCCGTCGGTGATCTCCACCCGGCTGCGGTCCAGCACCTTGGCCGAGGCGGCCGGACCGGTGTTCATCGCCCAGCCCTTGCTGTCCAGCCGGTAGCCGGTGATCGCCCCGGAGGCGGGCTGCCCGTTGCCGTTGGCGCAGGTGCGCGGGACGAGCACGGCGTAGTCGGTGTGGACGGTGCGCAGCGGGTCGAAGACGCAGCCGGCGGCGGGCTTGTCGTTGTAGCGCAGGTCGCCGTCGGCGTCGCGCAGGCCCATGGTGAGGTTCGGGGTCACCAGGGCCAGCCAGGGCGAGCCGTCCCGCTGGACGGTGTGCAGCGCGGCCGCGGCCCGCTGCTGGGCGAGCGCCTTGCGCTGGGCGTCGGTCCGCTTGTCCGCTCCGGGCTCGCCGTCGCCGTGCAGCCAGTCGGCCAGGCCCGGCACCGCGCGGTGCCAGCGCACCTCGTGGTCGCCCGGGCGCACCGAGGTGACGAGGCCGTCGTCCCAGACCACGATGGCGTTGTCCCCGGCCATCGCCAGGTGGAGCGCTTCGGCGCCCTCGCGGCGGTAGGACCAGGCCTGCTCGCCGGTCTGCCGGTGGAAGGCCTCCAGGCCCGGGCCCACCCGCAGGTCGAGGTCGGTCGAGCTGAGGGACTCGGAGTTCACCGGCGTCGCCCCCGCGTCGCCCGGTCCCGCCACCCGGTCGCCGAACGGCACCGGCTTGTTCGCGTGCGCCGCCGCTCCCGCCGCAAGGACCAGCATCACCGCCGAGGCAGGCAGGATCGAGCGGGGGGACAGTGCACGCAGCGGCTTCCAGGACACGGCCGGAGCGTACCTTTCGCCGGGCACAGGAGTCAGCCCGGTTCCGCCGCCGCCCCGTCCGGCCGAGCGCGTGCCCGTCCCCGCGCGCCCTGCCCGTAAGACCGCCCGCCCACCTGCGCCGTCGGGGCTCCGGCCGTTCCGGCGGGCTCTCCGGAACGGGCCGCACCGGCCCGGAGGGACCGTTACGGATCTGTTACCCGGTCGCCGCTCTCCGGCCCCTGCGGCACACGGCGTTCGAAGACCGCCCACTTTAGGGTGACATCCGGCATTTTCTTCCTCCGACGGGCCTACTGTCGGCGAGCGGGGCGTCACGGTCCGTCCACGCCGAGACCGTGACGCCCCGCTCACGCGACGTCCGGAGGAGAGACCCATGCGAATCGGCCGCCTGTCGCTGGCCGCCGCCACCCTGTTGCTGATGGCCACGGCCAGCGTCCCGGCCGGGACGCCGTTCAGCCAGACCGAACGGCACGCCCTCTCCGCGGAGGCCATCGAGCCGCGCGGGGCGGCCCCCCGCCCGCCGGTCCAGCGACCGAAGCACGAGCCGCCGTTCGGCGCCTTCGTCGGCTCCTGGGACGACCACATCCCGCAGATCGGCCGGTACGCCCAGTGGCTGGGCGACGCCAACATGCAGGTCGGCCACACCTATCTGGCGGGCAACGGCTGGAGCGACATCGAGGGCGAGCCGATGGTGCTCGGCCTGTGGTCGCAGTGGCGGCAGGCGGACCCGTCCCGGCTGCTGGTGCTCGGCGTGCCGATGCTGGTGCCGAGCGAGGCGGACGTGCCGGACGGCGAGGTCGCGGGGCTGCTCGCCGAGGGGGCGCGCGGGGACTTCGACGCGCACTTCATCAAGCTCGCGCGCCGGTTGGTGGCGCTGGGCGCGCCGGACACCGTGCTCACCCTCGGCTGGGAGATGAACGGCACCACCTACACCCACCGCTGCAAGCCCGATCCGTCCGCCTGGAAGACCTACTGGCGGCGGATCGTCGAGGCGATGCGCTCGGTGCCCGGGCAACGGTTCCGCTTCGACTTCGCGCCCAGCCGCGGTCTGGACGCCATCCCGTGGACCAGGTGCTACCCCGGCGACGACGTCGTCGACATCCTCGGCATGGACACCTACGACCAGCCCGCCGGGGGCACCTTCGACGACTACGTGCACGAGCCGTACGGCCTCCAGGACCAGGTGGAGTTCGCCGCCACGCACGGCAAGCCGGTCTCGTACCCGGAGTGGGGGCTGTTCCGCAACGGCGACAACCCCGAGTACGTGCGGCGGATGGTCGACTGGATCCGCACCCACGACACCGTCTACCAGACCGTCACCGACTACTGCCCGCACGGCTTCTTCCAGTGCGACCGCAATCCGCGCTCGGCGGCGGCGTTCAAGCAGCTGATGTCCGGCTCGCGGGGGGCGCCCGCGCCGGCGCAGGTACCCCCGGCGCCCGCCGGCGCGGTGGTGGCGCCGGGCCCGCCCAGCGCGCCGCCCGCCGCGCCCAGCCCGCCGCCCGCCGCGCCGGGCCGGGCGACGGCGAGCCCGTCGGCCCGGCCGGCGGCACCACCGGCGGCACCGCCTGCGGCGGCCAGGTCGGCGAGCCCGAAGCACGCCCGGCACTGAGCGGTCCGCCGCTCGGTCGGCCGCCGCGCCGGCCGAGCGGTCAGCCGGGCGGCCGGCGCCGACGGCGGGCCAGGAGCGCCTCCTTCAAACGGGGGAAGCGGGTGCGCAGCCGCTGCGCCGCCGCCTGCCGGGCGCGCACCGCCGCGGACCGGACGGCCGCGGCCGGTGCCGCCCCCGCCGGGCCGAGCAGCAGCCGCTGGTTGGACAGCCGGTCCGGCCGCCAGCGCTGCTTGTACGGCTCCTGGCCGCGCAGCAGGCCGAGCAGCGGGATGCCCGCCCCGACGGTCTCGTCCAGCGCCGCGCTGAACAGCAGCCCGGCGATGTCCAGCCGCTCGCGCAGCACCGGGTGCGCCCCGTACAGGTACAGCCCGCCGAAGGACGGGCAGAGCAGCAGCAGGTTCACCGCCACCAGCTGGCCGTCCAGGTGGAACTGGTGGACGGCGGCCCTGCCGGTGGCGACCAGGCCCGTGGTGGACTCGGTCAGGTGCCGGGCGAACCGCTCGGTGCGGTGCTCGGGGGTGACGCCGCGCGCCTGCCACTGCAGGAAGTGCAGCCGCAGCAGCCCCTCCATCGCCTGCGGCACCTCGGACGCCGGGGTCGAGCGGACCTTCACCCCGGCCTCCGCGATCTTGCGGAGCTTCACCCGGCTGCGCTGGGCGGTCTTGCCGGGCACCCGCTTGAGCAGCCGATCCATCGGGACGGCCGGCAGGTACTGGCAGAGCGAGTCCTGGTGGCGGCGGCGGCTGCCGCGCCAGTGCTCGTACACCCGTTGCACGGCCGCCTCGGGGTGCACCTCGCGCAGTTCCAGCCAGTGCCAGGGGCGGGTGAGCGGGAGGGCCGCGGCGAACTCGGCGGCGGCCCGGTCGGCGCACTCGTCGTCGAGCAGGACGTCGGTGTAGTCGACCAGCCCGCCGCCGAGGCCGGTCAGGCCGCCGAACGGGCCGCCGCGCCGCCGGAAGGCCCCCGCCCCGACCAGCCGTCCGTCCCGGCGGACCAGCACCACGAGCAGGCGGCCGGGGCTGCCGTAGTGGCGCCACCAGGAGCGCTGCCAGTCGGCGTACTGGAAGAAGGTGGCCGTCCGGCAGCGGGCCGCCAGGTCGTCCCACTCGGCGGCGAGGACGTCCAGGGTGTCGTCCTCGACGCGCAGTTCGGTGGTCCAGGCCGGGGCCGTCGCCTGGGCGGGCAGGTCCGCTCTGCGGGTCTCGGTGCTCATCGGCCGCTCCCGGCGGCGGGCTGTTCCTGGGCGGCGGGCGGGGTCTTCGCGGCGGGCCGGGTCTTGGTGGCGGGCTTCGGCGCCGGAGCGGGCTTCGGCTCGGCGACGGACCGCCCCTCGGCGGGGGCCTGCTCCGCCACCGGGGGCTGGGCCGTCGCGGAGGGCTCGGCGGCCGGCTCGGCGGCGGGCTTCCGGCCGGCCTTCGGAGCGGTATTCGGGCCGGTCTTCTTGTCGGACTTCTCCTCGGCCTTCGCGCCCCCGGGCTCGGTCGCGACCCCGCTCCGGGCCTCCGCCCCGGGCGCGGCCTTGCCCCTGGACCCGGCCCCGGAACCGGCCTCGGGCTCAGCCTTGGGCCCGGTCCCGGGACCGGCCTTGGCCTCGGCCCTGGCCGGCTCCCCGCTGCGCGGGCGCGGCGCCGTCGGGGCCTTGGCGGACGTCGGAGCGGCGGGAGCCTTCGCGACCGTAGCCGGAGCACCGGGGGCCTCCTCCGCGGCGCCCGGAGCCGGCGCTGCCGGCGGCGTCCGCGCCGCGTCGACGCTCCCGGCGTCCTCCGGAGCCCCGGCCGCGCCCCGGCGGCGGACCATCATCGCGAGCGAACCCAGCAGCAGCCCGGCCGCGGCGCCGACCGCGACGTCCAGCTTGCCGGAGGGCGTGGTCGGCTTGTCCGGCGCGGCGGCCGGGGCCAGGGTCACCAGCCGGACGTTGGTGTCCCTGCTGCTGGTGTTGGCGAAGGCGACCAGCGAGCGGGCCACCGCGTCGGCGGTCCGGGCGGCCTCCTCCGCGCGCCGCCCGGTGCCGGTGATCTCGATCATCGGGGCGTCCGGGGAGGTCGTCCCGTGCACCAGGGACTCCAGCTCGGACCGGGTGTGGCCGGTCTCGGCGGCCGCCACGGCGAGCACCTGCGGCCGGCCGGCCAGACGGCCGTACGCCTGGGCGAAGTTGGTCGCGAGCGCGGCCTCCCCGGGGTTCTGCGCGACCACGAGGACGTAGGCGTTGGCGGCGTACGAGGGGGGCGCGACGACGGCGTACCCGGCGCCGGCCGCGGCGCCCAGCGGAACCGCGAGCGCCACCGGCCACCAGCGGCGGACCAGGCGGCGGGCGCTTCGGCGCGGTGTGGTCATGGGTGTTGCTCCTTGGGTCTGGTACGGCGTTCCGGCGGTGGCGGGCGGTCAGGCGCGGGCCAGCCGGTCGTAGAGGGCGCCCAGGTCGGCGGCGACCCGGACGATGTCGTAGTGGCCGACGGCCGGGGGGTGCGGCAGCGGGTCGGCGGTGTGCCCGCTGAGCGGCCGCAGGTCGCGCAGCGCGGCGGCGTAGGCGGCGGGCTCGGAGGGGATGCGGCGGGCCTGCGGGGCCGCGCTGGGCGGCAGTTCGTCGAGCGCCGGGCAGGCGCTGTGCCGTACCGGCAGCCCGGCCGCGAGGCCCTCCAGGACGCCGAGGCCGAAGGTCTCCGTGGCGGAGGGGGCGGCCAGCACGTCCAGCGCGGCGAGCAGTTCGGGCACGTCGTCGCGCTCGCCGGCGAGCACCAGCCGGTCCCGGACGCCGAGTTCGCCGGCCCGCCGCTCCAGCGCGGCGCGCTCCGGCCCCTCACCCACCAGCACCAGCCGGGTGGCCGGGTCGAGGTCGGCGAGCGCCTCGACCAGCACCTCGAAGCGCTTGCCGGGGACCAGCCGGCCCACCCCGCCGACCACCCAGCTGCGCTGCGGCAGGCCGAGTTCGGCCCGCAGCCGGCCGCGGGCGGCGGTCCGTTCGGCGGGCGGCAGGAGGTAGCGGGAGGTGTCGAGGCCGTTCGGGATCAGCTCGATCCGGGCCGGCGGGACGCCCCAGGAGCGCAGCGTCTGGGCGACCTGGCGGGAGACCGCGACGGTGGTGCTGCCGAGCCGTTCGGCCGCCAGGTAGAGGCCCTTGACGCCGCGGGTGACCGGGCGGCCCTCGATCACCCCGTCGTGCAGCGAGTGCTCGGTGGAGACCACCGCGCGCACCCCGGCCAGCCGCGCGGCCAGCCGGCCGTACAGCTGCGCCCGGTAGAGATGGGTGTGCACCAGGTCGTACCGGCCGGCCCGGACCAGCCGGACCAGCCGGGGCAGCGCGCCGAGGTCCCGGTTGCCGCGCATGCCGAGGTGGTGGACGGTGACGCCGTCGGCGCGCAGCGCGTCGGCGACCGTGCCGGGGTTGGTCAGGGCGAGCACCTCGCACCGCTGGTGCGCCGGCAGGTGCCGCAGCAGCAGCTGGAGTTGGCGCTCGGCGCCGCCGGAGGCCAGGCCGGTGACGATGTGCAGCACCCTCATGGCCGGTGCCCCTCCCGCCCGTGGCGCAGCCCGGTGACGGCGTCGCGCAGCCGGTGCCGGCCCTGCTTGGCGCGCAGCCGCCAGGCGCCGTCGCGGTCGCCGACGTAGCAGCGCGGCAGGGCGAAGCGGCCGGTGAGCGGGGAGTGGGCGATGGCGCAGGCGTAGTCGTACCCGGCGTCACGCACGGCCAGGGTGGCGGGCCGGTCGACGGCGCCGTAGGGGTAGCAGAACCCGGTGACCGGGCCGCCGACGGCCTCCTCCAGCAGGCGCCGGCTCTCCCGGGCCTGGCGGGCGAGGGCCTCGGCGGGCAGGCCCGGCAGCGCCTGGTGGCCGAGGCCGTGCGAGCCGATCTCCCAGCCGGCGGCGGCGAGTTCGGTCACCTCCTGCACGGTGAGCAGCTTCTTGCGCGGGCCCTCGGCGTCCCAGTCGTTGTCCCGGCCGAGGAGGTCGGCGACGACGTACGCGGTGGCGGTGAAGCCGTACGCCTGGAGGATCGGCACCGCGTACCGGGCGAAGTCGGCGTAGCCGTCGTCGAAGGTCAGCCCGACCAGCCGGTCGTCCCGGCCGAGGGCGCGGGCCCGCATCAGCTCGCGGACGGAGACGCCGCGCCGTCCGCGCCGGTGCAGCCAGGCGATCTGCTCGGCGAACCGCTCGGGGCTGACGGTGAGCCGGTAGGGGTCCTCCTTCTCGACCGCCACCGAGTGGTACATCAGGATCCACGGCGAGGCGGGGCCGGGGACCGGTGGTTCACCGGCCGGGCGGCGGCTGCCGGGCAGTGGTGCCCGGTGCGGCGGCGCGTCGCTGACGCTCGCCCGGGCCGAACGGACGGTGCCCCGTTCATTGTCCATGGGGACGCTTCCCTTCTTCGGCGACGGTTGCCGGGTTCCGGACGGGCTTCAGGGCCCGGGCGACGGCGAGGACCGGGCCGCGCACCTCGCGGGCGCCGAGCCCGGTGCCGAGGGCGGCGAAGGCCAGCGCCACGGTGAGGCCTCCGAGGAGGGTCGAGAGCAGCGGGTCGGCGGCCAGTGCGGCGGTGGCGGTGCCGAGCAGGGTGGCCCCGGCGGCGGCGGCCACCAGCCGGGCGTGGCCGCCGAGCACCCGGCGCAGCCGCAGCGGGATGCCGCGCAGCACCAGGCCGTGCAGCAGCAGGGCGGCGACGGCGGTGATGCCGGCCGCGTTGCCGGCCGCGAGCCCGAGGGCGCCGAAGCGGGGCGTGGCGAGCAGGCCGGTGGTGACGGTGACGCCGAGGCCGAGCAGCATCGCGGCGACCGGGTACCAGTCCAGCAGCGGGCGGCGGCCGTCCTCGCCGCCCGGGTCGTCGGCGCGGCGGACCACCGGGCGCAACGAGAAGTACGGGCGGATCATCACACCGATCAGTGCCTGGGCGGGCAGGCCGAAGCTGTACACCCGGATGACCTCGGCGGTGGCGGCGGTGTCGTGCGGGCCGAAGGCGCCGCGTTCGAACAGCAGCGAGACGACCGAGGGGGCGCAGGCCATCAGGCAGGCGGTGCCGAGCAGGACGACGGCGGCCGCCTGGCCGAGGTCCTTCTCCACCCGGTCGCGGGCGGCGGTGAGGTCTCCGGCGGCGAGGGCCCGGGCGACCAGCGGGAAGGTGACGGTGCAGATCAGGATGCCCGCGGTCATGGCGAGTTGGGAGACCTTGGCGGCGTAGTTGAGGTGCGAGATGGTGCCGGGGGGCAGCTCGGAGCCGAGGTAGCGCTCGACGAAGACCTGGGACTGGCGGGTGAGGGTGAAGGCGGCCACTGGTAGGAGGGCCAGCGGCATCAGCACCAGGGCCCGGCGCGAGCGGCGGCCCCGGCCGGTGCCCGTGGCAGTGCCGGTGCCGGAGGCAGTGCCGGTGCCGGTGCCGGTGCCGGGCGGGCCCTGGCGCAGCCGGCGCAGGAACGGACCGACCAGCAGGCCGGCCATGAGCAGGCTGCCGGCCGCCACACCGAGGGCGGCGGAGCGCACGCCGAGCAGGGAGTGGAGGCAGAGCAGCACGGCGAGGATGCCGAGGTTGTGGGCGACGTAGATGCCGGCCGGGGCGGTGAAGCGGTGGTGGGCGCGCAGCGCGGCGGCCAGGTAGCCGGCCACGCCGAAGGGCAGCACGGTGAGCGCGGTGATCCGGGTGCAGGTGACGGCGAGGCCCGGATCGGGCAGGCCGGGGGCGAGGAGCCCGACCAGGTACGGGGCGCCGACGGCGGCGGCCAGGGCCAGGCAGCCGAGTGTCATCAGCAGCCAGGGCAGGGTGGCGCGGACCAGTTGGCGGACCGGGTCGGGGGCGTCCGGGTCCTCTTCGCGCAACACAAGGGCGAGGGCGAAGGCGGGCACCATGAGGAAGGACATGGCGTCCTCGATCAGCAGGGGTGCGGCGGTCTCGGGGACGGTCCAGGCGACCAGGAAGGCGTCGGTGCCCTGGTTGGCGCCGAAGTAGCGGGCCAGGAGGAGGTCGCGCAGCAGGCCGAGGCCGGAGCCGGCGGCGCTGAGGACGGCGGTGATGCCGAAGGCCTTGGCGAGGAAGCCGCGCCGGGGGGCCGGGTGGGGCGCGGTGGCCGGGCCTTCGTCGGGAGCGGCGCCGCGCGGGGCCGGGAGGGAGGAGGCCAGGGCGGCCGGCTGGTCGGTGGTCACCGGGCCGCTCCGGTGGGCGCCGGCTCGTCGGCGGGGCGGCCGGGGCGGTGTACGACGGGGCGGCGGTGGGCGGCCGTCCGGACGACGGGACTCCCGGGGCCATCCTCGGCCGCCCGGGCGGCGAGGCCGAGGACGACGGAGGTCAGCACGGTGGTGGTGCCCCCGATGTCGGCGTAGAGGAAGTCGAACAGCACCCAGGTGAGCAGCGCGAGCGCGGCGAGCCCGGGGCCGCGGCGGTGGCGCAGGCAGCCGAGCAGGAGGGCGAGGAAGAGCGCGGCGTACGCGGTGATGCCGATCAGGCCCTGCTCGCTGAGGACCAGGAAGTACATGTTGTGCGGGGAGAGCAGCGGTTCGCGCTGGAAGCCGATGGTGGCATCGGCGGCGTCGCTGCCGGAGGACAGCCGCAGGGGGGCGTGGCTGTCGCGCAGTTGCTGGAAGGCCTTGGGTCCGGCGCCGTGGACGGGGTGGTCCTGCCAGATCCGTCCGGCGGTGGCCCACAGGTCGTAGCGGTCGGAGACGGACTGGTCGGGCGCGGCGGAGACGGAGCCGATCGAGCTGAGCCGCTTGGTGACACCGGAGCCGCCGAGGCCGAGGCCGCCGACCAGGACGACCGCGGCGGCCAGGGCGAGGACGGCGCCGCGCAGCAGCAGCCGGGCGTCGGCGCGCAGCAGCAGGACGGTGGCGGCGAGGCCGGTGGCGATCCAGCTGCCGCGGCTGAAGGAGACGGCCAGCGGGAAGGTGAGGAAGGCGGCGGAGGCGAGCATCGCGCGGCGCAGCCGGGCGTCGCCGCCGGGTCGGCGCTCGGCGAGGGCCAGGGCAAGGGCGGCGAGCAGTCCGTAGCTGACCACGCTGGACATCGCCATGATGTCCAGCGCGCCGAAGGTGCCGACGGCCCGGATCGGCTGGCCGGTGTAGGAGGCGCCGGTGCGGGTGAGGTACTGCTCGGCGCCGACCGCGCCCTGGATCAGCGCGGCGAGGACGAAGGAGCCGAGGACCAGCCGCTGGTCGGTGCGGTCGCGCAGGGAGCAGAGCACGGCGGCGGGGACCAGGACGAACACCTGGACGAGCCGGACGAAGCCGGTGACGCTCGCCGCGGGGTCGGTCGAGCCGATGGTGGCGACGGCGGCGGCGACCACGACGGCGCCGAACAGCGCGGCGGTGGTGCGGCTGATCGCGGGCAGCCGTCCGCGCAGCAGGGCGAGCGCGGTCAGGGCGACCAGGGCGAGCGAGGCGAGGTCGGCGGCGGTGACGTGGACGGCGGCGGCGACGTCCTTCTCCCCGGTGGGCACGCAGACCAGCAGGACGGTGGCGGCGGCCAGCGGGCTGGTGCGGTCCGTGAGGGCGGCCAGGGCCTTCGGTAAGGCGGGGCGGGGGAAGGCGGGGAGGGTCAGGGCCACGCGGGGTCAGCTCCCGTCCGGGCGGAGCACCAGGGCCGCGGTGCGGCACAGGATCTTGACGTCCTGCCAGAGGCTCCAGCTCTCGATGTAGCGGTTGTCGAACCGGGCCCGGTCCTCGATGGAGGTGTCCCCGCGCAGGCCGTTGACCTGGGCCAGGCCGGTGAGGCCGACGGGGACGCGGTGGCGGTCGGCGTACTCGGGGTAGGCCTGGCCGAACCGCATGACGAAGTACGGGCGTTCGGGGCGGGGGCCGACCAGGCTCATGTCGCCGCGCAGGACGTTCCACAGCTGCGGCAGTTCGTCCAGCGAGGTCTTGCGCAGCAGCCGTCCGACGGTGCCGATCCGGTGGTCCTGGGAGATGTTCCAGCGGGTGGCGGACTCGTGCTCGTTGTTCGGGCGCAGGGTGCGGAACTTGAGGACGGTGAAGACCCGGCCGTCCAGCCCGGTGCGCTGCTGGCGGAAGAGCACGCCGGGGCCGGTGTCGAAGCGGACGGCGAGGGCGCAGAGCGCGAGCACGGGGGCCAGCAGCAGCAGGCCGACGGCCGCGGCGGTGACGTCCAGGGCGCGCTTGACGGCCCAGCCGGGGCGGCGCCTGGCCGGGCGGCCGACCCGCAGGCAGGGGAAGCCCCACAGGTGGTCGGCGCCGGCGAGGGGGGTGGCGGGCAGCGAGCCGTACTCGCGCAGCGCGGGCACCAGCCAGACCTGGCAGCCGAGCCGGGCGGCATCGCGCAGGGTGGCGGCGGTCTCGGCCTCGTCGGCGCCGCCGGCGGTGGCGATCACGTGCTGGACGTGGTGGCGGCGCACCTCGCGTTCCAGTGCCTCGCGTCCGCCGAGCACGGGCAGGTCGGTGTCTCCGGGCAGCAGTGGCGGGTCGGCGTCGAGGAAGCCGACCGGGCGCATTCCGTACTCGCGGCGTTCGCGCAGGGCGGCGGCGACCCGGCGGCCGAGCCGGCCGGCGCCGAGCACCAGGACGGCGCCGGGGTGCCCGCGGCGGATCCGCCGGACGAGGTGGTAGAGGACGGCGCGGCCGACGGCGGCGATCAGCAGCTGGGCGCCGAGCAGGGCGGTGAGCCGGGCCGGGGTGGCCGGGCCGCAGTCGGGCCAGCGGTCGCCGAGGCAGCCGGACAGGGTGACGGCGAACGCGGTGGCGACCACGGCGCGGGCGGCCAGCGCGGGCAGTTCGTCCAGGACGGACAGGGTGAGCCGGGTGCGGTAGAGGCCGCCGGTGAGGTTGAGCAGGAGCAGCAGGGGCAGGACGGCGGGGACGCCGAGCAGGGGGTCGAGCGGGGCGGCCGGGTCGAAGGCGCGGTTGGCGATGCCGCCGGCGGAGCACAGTGCGATGGTGTCGGCCTGGACCAGGGCGAGCGACAGGGCCAGCCGGGCGCGGACCGTCCCACGGGGCCGGCCCTGCGACGGAACCGCGCGGGAGCGCGCCGCCTCCGCCGGACGGTCGAGCAGCCCGGTGCCGGGCCGACGGGGGCCGTAGAGGGGCCCGCCCGCTCGCGGCACACTGTCGTGGTCAATGGTCATCAGCGCACGATCTCCCCTGCTGTGTGCCCGGGGTGACGCCGCCCCGGCACCGGTTGGCGCGGGGCGGCCGTCCCGGCTCGATGGGCGCGGTCCTGACAGCACCTGCTGCCGCTGGTCGCTTTCGGACATCCACCGGCGGGGCTGATCGCGGCGGGACCGGCCGCGAGGGAATCGGCCGTGAGGGAATCGATCGCGAGGGGCTCAGCCGAGAATTTCCGACATGGAATCCGAACGAAGCAGGCAAAATCCGACAATACCGAACCGGGACTTACGGGACGGAAGTTGACTTGCCGTTTCATTCCAGCCGCCCATTAATAGGTATTTCGGATATGACTCCTCGCCCCATATCCGGCCGAGGGCGCGAATACGACAGCACCGGAAACGGCGGTCATTCACGGCATGTGAAACGATCAGATCCGCTCCGGGACACGGGCCCGGCGCCGCCCCGCCGCCGGGCCGGCGCCCAGCAGGTGGCGGTAGAGGACGTCCACCTGTTCGACCACGGTGCGCACGTCATGGCGGTCGGCCACGTGGTCGCGCAGCCGGGCGCCGCGCCGCTCGCATTCGATCGGATCGGACAGCGCCTCCCCCATTCGAGTGGCGAGGGCCGCCGGGTCCTCGGGTGCCACCACCGCGCGCGCGAGTTCGGACGGCGGCAGGCACTCCCGGGCGCCGGGCACGTCGGTCAGCAGCACCGGACGGGCCGCCGCCATCGCCTCCAGCGGGGCCAGCGCCATCCCCTCCCAGCGGGAGGGCAGCACCACCAGGTCGGCCGCCGCCAGCCACGGACGCGGGTCCGGCACGTCCCCGACCAGCCGGACCCGGGCCGGGTCGGCGCTCCCCCGGACCAGCTCCGCGATCCGCTGCTCCTCCGGGCCGCCGCCGACCAGGGCCAGCCGGGCCCGCGGCACCCGGCGCAGGACCTGCGGCCAGGCGGCCAGCAGCACGTCCTGGCCCTTCTGCCGGCACAGCCGCGCGACGCACACCGCGAGCGGGGCGTCCAGGTCCAGGCCGAGCGCGATCCGGGCGGCGCGGCGGTCGGCCGGCGCGTAGTGGCGCACGTCCACGCCGTTGGGCACCACCGCCCAGTCGGCGTGCACCCCGGCCGCCACGCCGTCGGCCCGCTCCTGGACGCTGACGCACAGCACCCGGTGCGACCAGCGGGCGGCGAAGCGCTCCCAGCGCAGGGTGGCGGCGGCGAGCGCGCCGTCGACGGCGGCGAAGGACCAGGCGTGGGGCTGGAAGACGGTCGGCACCGCGCCCCGTACGGCGAGCCGGCCGGCCAGTCCGGCCTTGGCGCTGTGCAGGTGGACCACGTCGGGCGCGGCCGCCCGGACGATCCGGCGCAGCCGCCAGGCCTCGGCCGGGGTGCCCGGGCCGGGCGAGCGCCGGGCGGGCCAGTCGTGGACCAGCGCGCCCGCGGCGGCGCTCTCCTCGGCCAGCCGCCCGCCGCCCGGGCAGGCGACCAGCACCCGGTGGCCGGCCTCCCGCTGCCCCCGGACCAGATCGGTGACGACGCGGGCGACTCCGCCGTCCACCGGCTGTGAGATGTGAAGGATCGTCATATGCACGGCGGCGAGCCTAGGGTGGCCCCGCCGTGCCGGGAGGCCCGCGTCACCCGCAGGTGGCGGTTCGGCCACCCGTACGGCCTTCGGCTCGCACGGGGGACCGAGCCGCTCGAAATCCCGGGCGATTCCCGCGCTCCGGTGGAGCTCGGCGGGCCCGGAGGCTCAGCGGAACGCGGTGGTTCCGCGGACCTCGGCGCTTCAGCGGCCGTCGGCGGTTCAGCGGACCTCGGCGGTTCAGCGGACCTCGGCGGCGAGGTTGGCCAGCACCTGGTCGTGGATCCGGTTCAGGCCCTTCGGGGCGAAGGTGCGCTCGAAGAAGCCGCCGATGCCGGTCGCGCCCTGCCAGGTGGCGGACACGGTGACCTTGGAGCGGTCCTCGCCGACGGCGGCGACGGTCCAGGTGATCACCATGCTGGAGTTGGCGTCCTTCTCCACCAGCTGGTCGGGCTTGGGCGCCGAGACGGTGAACAGGCAGTCGCGCACCCGCTTCTCGGTGGCCTGGAGCTTCCAGTGCACCTGGGTGCCGGCGCCGGTGCCGCCGACCCGCACCTCGTACTCGCTGTACTGCGCGGGCAGCAGCTTCGGGCGGGTCACCTGGTAGTCGGCCAGCGCCTCGTACACCCGCTCGGGCGCGGCGTCGTAGACCCGCTCGGTGGTGGCCTGCACCTGTCCCATGACCTTGCTCTCCTCGTGTGGTGGGTACCGCTCTGTCCGGCAAGCCAATCACAGGGTCGCGCCCGGGACGCGGCGGGATAGGGTGACCGGTGTGCTCGATCTGGTGACTGCTGTGCGCTACGTCGACCCGCTGCGGGCCGGCGGCTCCGTTCCCGGCGTGGTGGAGACCGACGACCTGGGAACGTACGTGGTCAAGTTCACCGGCGCCGCGCAGGGGCGCAAGGCGCTGATCGCCGAGGTGATCGTCGGGGAACTGGCCCGGCGCCTGGGCCTGCGGGTGCCCGAGCTGCGGCTGGTGGACTTCGACCCGGCCGTCGCCGCGCAGGAGCCGGACACCGAGATCCAGGACATGCTCAAGGCCAGCGCCGGCCTCAACCTCGGGATGGACCTGCTGCCCGGCGCGCGGGACTTCCGGCCGGGGATGATCACGGTGGACTCGGCCGAGGCGGGCCGGGTGGTCTGGCTGGACGCCCTGACCGGCAACGTCGACCGCACCGTGCACAACCCCAACCTGGTGGTCTGGCACGGGCGGCTCTGGCTGATCGACAACGGCGCCGCGCTGATCTTCCACCACCGCTGGGCGGGGGCCGAGGCGGCGGTCGGCAAGCGGTACGACCTCAGCGCGCACGCGCTCGGGGGCTCGGCCCCGGACGTCCGGCTGGCCGACGAGGAACTCGGCCCGCTGGTCACCGTGCCGCTGCTGGAGGAGGTGCTGGCGCTGGTCCCGGACGAGTGGCTGGCCGACGAGCCCGGCTTCGACTCGGTGGACGCCGTCCGGCACGCGTACGTCACCCACCTGGCCGCCCGGGCGGTGCTCTCCGCGCAGTGGCTGCCGGAGGGCTTCGCCACGCCCGAGCAGCTGCGCGAGGCGGAGCGGCGGCGGGCGGCCCGGACCATGGCCGGGCGTCCGGCCTGGCTGCGGGAGGTGCCGGACCTGCACGGCAAGCCGTCGGTGGAGACGGTCTGGGAGCACCACTTCGACGAGGAGCGGTCCGGCCTGGACTAGGCGCGCCCGGGGTCGGACGCCGTCCGGTCCGGTTCGGCCGGTATCCGGTCCCGTCCGGTCCGGTCCGGTCCGGTCAGTGCTCGGTCCGTTGCGCGTTCGGTCCGGTCGGTGAGCCGGCCGGACCGAACGCGCGCGGGGAGCGGGACCCCGTGGTCCCGCTCCCCGGCCCTACTGTTCAGAGGTGTCCGCGGTCAGCGCGTCAGCGCCACCACTGGACCGCCTTCTCGGCGTTGACCAGGCCCGCGCCGTAGAAGCCGTTGTCGTTCGTGCGGCCCTCGCAGGTGGCCTTCCAGTCGCCGGTGCCGCCCGGGTTGAACTCGCCCTTCGGGCACGGGACGGACTCGGCGTGGGTGGTGAGCATCTCGGTCAGCTCGTCGGGGCTGGCCCACGGGAAGGTGCTGGCGAGCAGCGCGACCACGCCGGTGACGTGCGGGGTGGCCATCGAGGTGCCCTGCATGTAGCCGTACTTGCCACCGGGGATGGTGGACAGGATGCGGCCGTCCTTGTCCGGGGTGTTCGGGATCTGGAAGCGGCGGTCGCCACCCGGAGCGGTGACGGTCACGACGCCCTTGCCGTAGCTGGAGTAGTACGACTTGACGCCGTTGGCGCCCACCGCGGAGACGGCGACGACGCCGGGCAGCTCGGTCGGCAGCGACAGGCAGTCGTTGGTGACCGGGCGGGAGCCGGGGGTGGTGTCGTCCGGGCTGGCCACGTCGACGGTCTTGTGCGCCAGGTCGATGTTCTCGTTGCCCGCGGCGGCGACGTTGAGGACGCCCTTGCGCTGCGAGAAGGCGACGGCCTTGCGGACGGCGTCCGAGATCGCGGCCTGGTCCTTGTCGGTCTTGCAGTTGAACATCCACGGGTCGACGAAGTAGCTGTTGTTCGTCACCTTGAAGCCGTGCTCGCCGGCCCAGACGAAGCCGCAGACCGCGTTCTCCGGGTAGATGAACCCGCCGTCGTCGACGACCTTGACGGCGGCGAGCTTGACGTTCGGCGCGACGCCGACGATGCCCTTGCCGTTCTTGGCGGCGCCGATGGTGCCGGCCACGTGGGTGCCGTGGTCGCTGGTGGTCGGCTGCCAGGCCTTCCAGTCGGTGTTCGGCTTGCCGTCGATGCAGGAGACCGACTGCGAGGCGTCCACGTTGGCGGCCAGGTCCTCGTGCGTGGCGTCGATGCCGGAGTCCAGCACGCCGACGGTGACGTTGCGGCTGCCGAGCGAGATCTTGTGCGCCTTGTCCGCACCGATCTGACGCATGTCCCACTGGTTGGACTCGTAGGCGTCCTCGCCCGGCGCGGCCGCCACGGCGGGCTCGGCGGCGACGTCGGCCCTGGCCTGGTCCGCGGCCTGGATGCCCTTGGTGCGGCTGGCGCCGACCGACTCGACACCGCCGGCGAGGCGCAGCTTCTCGGCGAACTTGGTGTCGTTCGAGCGGGCGACCACGACGCCGATCTGCTCGTACGACTGGACGACCTTGCCGCCGAGGCCGGCGATGGCCTTCTCGACCTTCTGCACCTGACCGTGGTTGGCCTTGGTGTTGACGACGTAGCTCATCAGCGGACCGGTCGTCGAGTCGGCGGCGGGGGCCGCGAAGGCGGTGCCGGCCGGCACCGCGAGGGCGCCGGCGGTGGCGAGCACGACGCCCACGGCCGCGTACCGGGTACGGCTGATCCGAGGAACACGCATGAGGGTTGGCCTCCCGAGTCGTCAGGCGGCAGCTGCGATGAGCAGGCGCGCCAGGGAATGACCGGGACGCTAATGAATATTTGCTTATAAGCGCAAGGGGTAGTCATCTAATCGTCACATGTTGACCAACGCGATGCGGTTAGCGGGCCGCGCGTCAACAGGGGCAACAGAGAACAAGATTGTTAAAAAGTGACGGTTCGCCGACGTGCGGCCGCCCTCACCGGACCGTCGGCCACCAGTGCGGATCGCACCGCTACAACGCGTACAACCGACGTGCGTTCCCGGCCGCGACCGACCGCGCGATCCGCTCGGCGTCGGACGCGGAACAGGCGCCGCCGGCCCGCCAGTCCGCGAGCACCGAACCCAGTCCGTACCGGAACTGACAGGTGCCGACCAAATACAGTTCGGCCAGCCCGTAGGCGTCGGTCGAGAACAGCAATTTGCCGAACGGGGCCAGCTCCAGCATCTCGCCCAGCACCGCGGCCACCCGCGGCCCGGTGTAGGAGGCCGTCAGCCCGAGGTCGGTGTGGACCGTCGGGAAGGCCTGGGCCAGCCAGGCGGCCTGCCGGTGGTACGGATAGGCGTGCAGCAGCACCAGCGGGACGCCGCTGGGCTCGGCGGCCCGCACGAAGTCCGTCAGCAGTGACGGATCCGCCCGGTGCAGGGTGAGGTCCGGATCACCGAAGCCGGTGTGGAGTTGGAGCGGCAGACCGAGCTCGGCGCAGACGTCCACGGCCGTCCAGAGCAGGTGGTGCAGCAGGACCGGATCGGTCAACCGGCCGCCGCCACCGCGCAGATGGGCTCCGGCCGCGGTCACCACGGCCGTGCGGGCGGGGCGTTGGGCCGGGGCGGCCAGGCCGTGCCGGTAGGCCAGCACCGACTTGACCGCGACGGCCCCGGTGGCGGCCGACGCGAGTGCCTGCGCGACGGCCTCCGGCCAGTCCTCGGCACCGGCCGTCACCGCCTCGGCCACCGACTCCAGCCGGACCACCTCGCGCACCGACGCCCCGGTGGCCTCGGCGAGTTCGGCCAGGGGCAGCAGGTCGTGGCCCGCGGCCGAGGTGAGTCCGGTGTCCACCAGGCAGGTGTCCAGCCCGGCCGCCGCCAGCAGCCGCCCGGTGGCCCCGGCCGCCCCCAACTCCCGCCGCCGGGCCAGGTAGTCGGCGGCCGGGGTGTGCGCGGGAAGGCCGAGCGCGGGCGGGCACCAGCGCCGCACGGCCAGGCCCAGCGCGCTGTCGAAGGGCGAGCAGCCGGGCGCGGGGGGACGGTCGGACTCGGTGAGCAGCCCCGCCAGGGCGTCGTCGGCGAGTTCGGCCGCCACCACGCTGTGGCAGTGGTGGTCGACCAGTGGGAGCCCCTCCAGGGGGGCCGGCGCGGGCTGCTCCGGGCGGGCGGGTGCGGGCTGCTCCGGCCCGGCCACCGCTCAGTACCGCCAGCGGGTGGCCGCGACCAGTTCCTCCGGGGTGGCGGCGGCGTACCGCTCCCCCTCCGCCCGGCGCACGGCCAGCACCGCCTGGTACAGCGGCTCGCCGAGCGCCTCGCGCAACACCGCGGAACGCTCGAAGGCGGCGATCGCCTCGGCCGGGCTCGAAGGCAGCCGGGGCACCGTGCCGGGCTCGGCGGCGGCCGGATCCCCGGTGAACTCCGGTGGCAGCGCCCGGCGCTGGTCCAGCCCGGCGAGGCCGGCCGCGATCGCCCCACCGACCGCCAGGTACGGATTGGCGCTCGCGTCGAAGCACTTGACCTCGGCGTTGGCGGCGACGGACCGCTCGCCGGTGGAGCCCGTCACCAGGCGCAGAGCGGCCTCCCGGTTCTCCAGGCCCCAGCACTGGTAGGCGCCGGCCCAGTGCGAGGGCACCAGCCGCAGGTACCCGGCGGGGCTGGAGCAGCCCAGCGCCAGGAGTCCGGGCAGCGCGTCGAGCACCCCGGCGAGGAAGCCCTCGGCCTCGGCGGTCAGGCCGTGCGGGCCGGGGCCGCCGTCGCCGAGGTTGCGGCCCTCCCGCCAGAGGCTGAGGTGCAGGTGCCCGCCGTTGCCGACGCCGTCGGTCTCGACCACCGGGGCGAAGGAGACCCGCAGGCCGTGCCGGGCGGAGACGGCGCGGACGGTGTGCCGGACCAGGACGGAGGTGTCGGCGGCGGCGACCGGCCCCTCGGCGGCGACCGAGACCTCGAACTGCCCGGCGGCGTACTCGGGGTGGATCTGCAGCACGCCGAGCCCCTGCTCGGCGAGGGCGCGCAGGACGTCCCGCAGGTAGTCGGAGAGGTCGGTGAGCCGGTGCATGCCGTACGCGGGGCCGTGCGTCGGGTACTGCGGCGGCTCGCTCGGGGGCCCGGCCAGGGCGACCACCCACTCGACCTCGATGCCGGCCTTGAGGCTGAGTCCACGGGCGGCGGCCGCGGCCTCCGTCCGCCGGGCGAACAGCCGCTGGCAGCCGGGGTGCGGACCGCCGGCCTGGGTGTGGCGGTCCCCCGGGGCCCAGGCCCAGCCCGGCTGGGCGGCCAGCGGGACGAGCCGGTCGACGTCGGGGTAGAGCCGTAGGTCCCCGGTGGGGCCGCCGATGATCGGACTGGTAGTGATGGCGTCGTCGGCGAGGAACACGTCGAAGCAGGGCGCGGTGCCGACGCCCCACTCGGCCGCGTGCACCAGGCCGCCGAGCGGCACGGCCTTGACCCGGGTGATGCCCGCATTGTCCACCCAGGTGACGGCGACCGCCTCGACGGCGGCGGTGCGCAGCCGGTCGACGGCGGCCTCGGCCCGCTCGGCGCGCTCGGCGCGCGGCGGCAGCGCCACGGCGGCCGCGAGGGCGCCGGGGCCGGACGGCTCGGCGGGTTCGGCGGCCTGGGAGGCGGCGACGGTGCTCATGTCGCCATGCTGCCCGGCGGAGCGGGTACCGGTAACTCCCCTATCGAGTGGTACGAGCGGAGGCCCGTCCATCTGTTCACTCGTCCGTGGCCGGGGCGTTCACGGCCGGGGCGTTCACGGCCGCGTCGTTCACTGCCGGGGCGTTCGCGGCCGGGATCGTTCGCAGCCGCTCCCCCGTCGCCCCGCGTCTCCCCCATGAACATGACGAAGCGGGAACGGAGATCGAGCGCGCCCGGTTCATTCCGCTGATGATGAGTGAGCAAGGAGACACGCTGCGGAGCCGCCCCGCGTCGGCCGCCCGGCGGTCAACCACCCCTGTCCTGAACGGATTTTCGCCATCTCCCCCTTCCTACTCGTCAGTAGCTTCGCTACAGTGGCCGGACACGCACCACCGCCGGGCTTCGGGAGCCGCACCGGCGGCAGGCCGCGGCCGCCGTTTCCAGGGCGCCCGCGCGGGTGCGCCTTCACCGGTCGGCGCCGCGAACCGCGGTGGGCCGGGTTCCTCCCCTCATCAGAGCCGCTTCCTTCACCTTCGAGCGCCTGAGCACCACGGCACATCCGCAGTTCGGCCGGAGCGGACCGGCCGCTGCCCGGGTGTGCCGCACCCCGTCATCTCCCCAGCCCGCGGGTGGACCCTCCTCCGGCGGCACCCGCCCCCCGGCGTCCGGGCGCGGCGGCGTGCCCCGCCGGAGCACGCGCGGGCCCTTTATGACTAGGAGTCAGGACAGATGGAGCGTCCCTTCCCCACCGTCGCCGTCGTCGGCCTCGGCACGATGGGTGCCGGCGTCGCGGTGGCGGTCGCCAAGAGCGGCCGCCGGGTGATCGGCATCGAGGCCACCGAGGACTCGGCCGCCCGGGCGCTGGCCCGGATCGAGGAGGCCACCGCGCGCGCGGTGGACCGCGAGCGGCTGACCGCCGAGGAGCGCACCGACCTGCTGGACCGGATCTCGGTCGGCCACGAGCTGGCGGCCGCCGCCGCGGCCGACCTGGTGATCGAGGAGGTGCCCGAGCGGCTGGAGCTGAAGCGGGAGGTGTTCGCCGAGCTGGACCGGATCTGCCCGGAGACCACCGTGCTGGCCACCGGCACCACCGCCCTGTCGGTGACCCGGATAGCCGCCGCGACCACCCGTCCGGAGCGGGTGCTCGGCCTGCACTTCTTCAACCCGGTGCACGGCATGAAGCTGGTCGAGGTGGTCCGCACCGTGCTGACCTCCCCGGGGACGGCCGAGGACGTCTCCGTCTTCGCCCGCGACCTCGGCAAGGAGCCGGTGGCGGCCGGCGACCGGGCCGGCTTCGTGGTGAACGGCCTGCTGTTCGCCTACCTCAACCAGGCCGCCGCGATGTTCGAGTCCAAGTACGCCTCGCGGGAGGACATCGACGCCGCGATGCGGCTCGGCTGCGGCCTGCCGATGGGCCCGCTGGCGCTGCTCGACCTGATCGGCGTCGACACCGCGCGCACCGTGCTGGAGGCGATGTACGAGCAGTCCCGGGACCGCCTGCACGCGCCCGCCCCGATCCTCGGCCAGCTGGTCTCGGCCGGTCTGCTCGGCCGCAAGTCCGGGCGCGGCTTCTACACCTACGAGTCGCCGGGCTCCTCCAGGGTGGTGGACGCGGCCACCGGGCCCGCCCTGTCCCGGGTGCCGGGCCGCGGGGTGCGCACCGTCGGGGTGTGCGGTTCGGGGACGATGGCCGTCGGGATCGCCGAGGTGTTCGCCAAGGCCGGGCACCCGGTGCTGCTGGCCGCCCGCAGCCCGGAGAAGGCCGAGAACGCCAAGGCGCTGCTGGCGAAGTCGCTCAGGCGCGCGGTGTCCAGGGGCCGGATGAGCGCGGAGCACCGGGACGCCGCGCTGGCGCTGGTCACCCCGGTCGGCGAGTACTCCGAGCTGGCCGGGGTGGACCTGGTGGTCGAGGCGATCGCCGAGGACCTGGAAGCCAAGCGGGAGCTGTTCGCCACGCTGGACAAGGTCGTCAGGCCCGGCGCGGTGCTCGCCACCACCACCTCCTCGCTGCCGGTGATCAGCTGCGCGACCGCCACCTCGCGGCCGCAGGACGTGGTCGGCATGCACTTCTTCAACCCGGCGCCGGCCATGAAGCTGGTCGAGGTGGTCTCCACCGTGCTGACCTCGCCGGACGTCACCGCGACCGTGCTGGAGCTGACCGCCGAGGTGGGCAAGCACCCGGTGGAGTGCGGCGACCGGGCCGGGTTCATCGTCAACGCGCTGCTCTTCCCCTACCTGAACGACGCGGTGCGGATGCTCCAGGAGCACTACGCGACGGTGGACGACATCGACACCGCGATGAAGCTCGGCTGCGGCTACCCGATGGGCCCCTTCGAGCTGCTGGACGTGGTCGGCCTGGACGTCTCGCTGACGATCGAGCAGGTGCTGCACCAGGAGTTCCGCGAACCGGGCCTGGCCGCCGCGCCGCTGCTGGAGCACCTGGTCGCGGCGGGCTGCCTGGGCCGCAAGACCGGCCGCGGTTTCCGCGACCACACGCGCCGGTGACCACCCCCCAGGCCGGGGGCGGCCGGTACGGGACGCCGTACGGGCCGCCGCCGGCCGGACCGCGCGGGACCGGACCGCAGCCGTACGGCTCCGCGCCCTCCGGCGGGCCCTCCGCGCGCCCCGGCTGGAGCCCCGGGACGGTGTCCTCGCGCTGGCCCCGCCCGGCGGTGACCGGCC
The DNA here is from genome assembly GCF_055575155.1 of Kitasatospora sp. NPDC034533. NCBI lineage: Bacteria > Bacillati > Actinomycetota > Actinomycetes > Kitasatosporales > Streptomycetaceae > Kitasatospora > Kitasatospora sp. NPDC034533. Next base: position 20,690 of record NZ_JBVITE010000036.1, on the reverse strand, counting down.
CGGTCGCGCCGGTGCACCGGGGAAGGGCCGTGGCCCCGCCGCCCGGGCCGTGTAGCGTTCCGGACATGGATCGGGTTCAGTCAACCTCCCCGCAGCACCCCGCCGGGCCGCACGGCGGCGCCGACCGGACCGCCTCCTCGACCGGGGGCGCCGGACCGGAGGGCGGCGGGCCGGGCAGCCGCCGGGCGGCGGCGCAGCGCCAGCAGATGCGCCAGGACCTGGCCACGGCCGCGATGGAGCTGTTCGCCTCGCAGGGCTACGAGGAGACCACGGTCGACCAGATCGCGGCCGCCGCCGGGGTGGCCCGGCGCACCTTCTTCCGGTACTTCCGGTCCAAGGAGGAGGCGATCTTCCCGGACCACGACGACACCCTCGTGCGGGTGGCCGACCTGCTGGCCAGCGCCGAGCCGGAGGAGCACCCGCTGGACGTGGTCTGCCGGGGCATCAAGGAGGTGCTGCGGATGTACGCCTCCACCCCGGGGGTGTCGGTCGCGCGGTACCAGCTGATCCGTCAGGTCCCGGCGCTGCGCGAGCGGGAGATCGCCGTGGTGGCCCGGTACGAGCGGCTGTTCACCCGCTACCTGCTGGGGCGCTTCGACACCGGCGAGTCCATCCCGTCCGGCTGGCAGCGGGGCGGCGAGGACGACTCGATGCTGGCGGAGGTCTCGGCGGCGGCGGTGGTCGCGGCCCACAACCACGTGCTGCGGCGCTGGCTGCGGGCCGGCGGCCGGGGGGACGTGGAGGCGCAGTTGGACCACTCCTTCGAGGTGATCCGGCGGACCTTCTGGGCGTCCAGCGCGCCGGGTGCCAGGCGCCGGGGATCGGTGGTGGCACCGGGTGCCAGTGGGACCCTCGGGGACACCTGGGCGGAGAGCGCACTGAGTGCCAGCCCCGGAGGTGAGGTGCTCATCACAGTCGCCCGGACGGACGCTCCACTGGAGGTCGTGGTGGACAGCATCCGGGCGGCACTGAGCGGCGCCCGCGAGCCGTAAGCCCAGCATTTCCGCAGGTCATAGCAGCAGCGAGGGCCCGTGCCGAAGCGTCGGCGCGGGCCCTTCGCATGCCCGCGCAACGCGCGTCACACGGCCTCGACGGCCGCCGGAATTCCTGACACCCGGTGTCTTTACGAGTGGCACAGGGTGCCATTACCTTGTTACCCACCAGTCGCGGCGCCGCGGCTCCCCACCCGGCGCGCCGTCGTCCGGCGTTCCCACACCCCGGGAGCAGAGCCAGACCCGCCCGGCCCACCCCGGGCGCCCAGCCTGACCCGCCCACCACCCACCTCAGCGAAGCCGGTGTCCGCTCCCGGCTCCCCCAGACGCCCTGTGCCCCTCACACAGGTACGCCTTCGGAGGCAGCCATGCAGGAAATCCTCGACGCGATCCTCAGCCCCGACACCACGTCGGCGGACTTCGCGGCGATCAAGCTCCCCGAGTCCTACCGAGCGGTGACGCTCCACAAGGACGACGAGCAGATGTTCGCGGGCCTCGACAGCCGCGACAAGGACCCCCGCAAGTCCCTTCACCTCGACGAGGTGGCCCTGCCCGAGCTGGGCCCCGGCGAGGCCCTGGTCGCCGTCATGGCCAGCGCGGTGAACTACAACACGGTCTGGAGCTCGATCTTCGAACCGGTCTCCACCTTCGGCTTCCTGGAGCGCTACGGCCGGCTGTCGCCGCTCACCAAGCGCCACGACCTGCCGTACCACGTGGTCGGTTCCGACCTCGCCGGCGTGGTGCTGCGCACCGGCGCCGGGGTCAACGCCTGGAAGCCGGGCGACGAGGTCGTCGCGCACTGCCTGTCGGTCGAACTGGAGTCCGCGGACGGCCACAACGACACGATGATGGACCCGGAGCAGCGCATCTGGGGCTTCGAGACCAACTTCGGCGGCCTGGCCCAGCTGGCCCTGGTGAAGACCAACCAGCTGCTGCCCAAGCCCCGTCACCTGACCTGGGAGGAGGCCGCCTCCCCCGGCCTGGTCAACTCCACCGCCTACCGCCAGCTGGTCTCGCGCAACGGCGCGGGGATGAAGCAGGGCGACAACGTGCTGATCTGGGGCGCCAGCGGCGGCCTCGGCTCGTACGCCACCCAGTACGCGCTGGCCGGCGGCGCCACCCCGATCTGCGTGGTCTCCAGCGACGAGAAGGCCGAGATCTGCCGGGCCATGGGCGCCGAGGCGATCATCGACCGCTCCGCCGAGGGCTACCGGTTCTGGAAGGACGAGAACACCCAGGACCCGCGCGAGTGGAAGCGCCTCGGCTCGAAGATCCGCGAGTTCACCGGCGGCGAGGACGTGGACATCGTCTTCGAGCACCCGGGCCGGGAGACCTTCGGCGCCTCGGTGTACGTCACCCGCAAGGGCGGCACCATCGTCACCTGCGCCTCCACCTCCGGGTACATGCACCAGTACGACAACCGGTACCTGTGGATGTCGCTCAAGCGAATCATCGGCTCGCACTTCGCCAACTACCGCGAGGCCTTCGAGGCCAACCGCCTGATCGCCAAGGGCAGGATCCACCCGACCCTGTCCAAGGTCTACTCCCTGGAGCAGACCGGCCAGGCCGCCCTGGACGTGCACCACAACAAGCACCAGGGCAAGGTCGGCGTGCTCTGCCTGGCCCCGCAGGAGGGCCTGGGCGTCACCGACCACGAGCTGCGGGAGCGGCACCTGCCCGCCATCAACCGGTTCAGGAACGTCTGATGACCGAGCCCCGGAAGCGCGACCGCCCCTGGCTGATGCGCACCTACGCCGGCCACTCCACCGCGAGCGACTCCAACGCGCTCTACCGGCGGAACCTGGCGAAGGGCCAGACCGGACTGTCCGTCGCCTTCGACCTGCCGACCCAGACCGGCTACGACTCCGACCACGTCCTCGCCCGCGGCGAGGTCGGCCGGGTCGGCGTCCCGATCGGCCACGTCGGCGACATGCGCGCCCTGTTCGACGGCATCCCGCTCGAACGGACCAACACCTCCATGACGATCAACGCCACCGCGATGTGGCTGCTGGCGCTCTACCAGGTGGTCGCCGAGGAGCAGGGCGCGGACATCGCCGCGCTCACCGGCACCACCCAGAACGACATCGTCAAGGAGTACCTGTCGCGCGGGACGCACGTTTTCCCGCCCGGTCCGTCGGTGCGGCTGATCACCGACATGATCGCCTACACGGTCGGCAACATCCCCAAGTGGAACCCGATCAACATCTGTAGTTACCACCTCCAGGAGGCCGGGGCCACGCCCGTCCAGGAGATCGCCTACGCGATGTGCACCGCCGTCTCGGTGCTCGACGCCGTGCGCGACTCCGGCCAGGTGCCGGCCGAACGGATGGGCGAGGTGGTCGCCCGGATCTCCTTCTTCGTGAACGCCGGGGTGCGCTTCGTCGAGGAGATGTGCAAGATGCGCGCCTTCGCCCGGCTGTGGGAGAAGGTCACCCGGGAGCGCTACGGCGTCACCGACCCCAAGCAGCGCCGCTTCCGCTACGGCGTCCAGGTCAACTCGCTCGGCCTCACCGAGGCCCAGCCGGAGAACAACGTCCAGCGGATCGTCCTGGAGATGCTGGCCGTCACCCTCTCCAAGGACGCCCGCGCCCGCGCCGTGCAGCTGCCCGCCTGGAACGAGGCGCTCGGACTGCCGCGGCCGTGGGACCAGCAGTGGTCGCTGCGCATCCAGCAGGTGCTGGCCTACGAGTCGGACCTGCTGGAGTACGGCGACCTCTTCAACGGCTCCGAGGTCGTCGAGGCGAAGACCGCCGAGCTGCTGGCCGGCGCCGAGGCGGAGATCGCCAAGGTGCTGGAGATGGGCGGAGTGATCCCGGCGGTCGAGTCCGGCTACCTCAAGTCCAACCTGGTCGCCTCGCACGCCGCCCGCCGGGCCCGGATCGAGTCCGGCGAGGACCGGATCGTCGGGGTGAACTGCTTCGACACCACCGAGCCGAGCCCGCTCACCGCCGATCTCGACACCGCGATCATGGTCGTCGACCCGGCCTCCGAGCAGTCCGTGCTCGCCTCCCTGGAGGCCTGGCGCGCCGAGCGCGACGAGGCCTCCGCCCAGGAGGCGCTGGCCGGCCTCAAGGCCGTCGCCGCCACCGACGCCAACCTGATGCCGGCCACGCTCGCCTGCGCCCGGGCCGGCGTCACCACCGGCGAGTGGGCCTTCGCCCTGCGCGAGGTCTTCGGCGAGTACCGCGCGCCCACCGGCGTGGGCGGCGCTCCCGTCGCGGTGGCCGCCGAGCCCGGCGGCGAGCTGGAGCAGGTCCGCGCCGCCGTCGCCGCCACCGCCGAGGAGCTGGGAGCCGGCAAGCTGCGCCTGCTGGTCGGCAAGCCCGGCCTGGACGGGCACTCCAACGGCGCCGAACAGATCGCCGTCCGGGCCCGCGACGCCGGGTTCGAGGTGGTCTACCAGGGCATCCGGCTGACCCCGGAACAGATCGTCTCCGCCGCCGTCGCGGAGGACGTGCACTGCGTGGGCCTGTCCATCCTCTCCGGCGCGCACGGCGAACTGGTGCCCGACGTCCTGAAGCGGCTGCGCCGCGCCGGGGTGGAGGATGTCCCGGTGATCGTAGGTGGCATCATCCCGGCAGCGGACGGCGAGGCCCTCCGGGCCGCCGGCGTCGCCGCCGTGTTCACCCCGAAGGACTTCGGCATCACGACCATCATCGGCCGGATCGTGGACGAGATCCGGCTCGCCAACAAGCTCCAGCCGTGGACGCCCGCACCGACCGCGGCCACGAACTGACCAGCTGACCAGCTGACCACTGGGAAGGAACCCTCGATTCTTATGACTGCGCCCAACCGTCTGCGTCCGCGCCGCTCCTGCCTCGCGGTGCCCGGCAGCAACCCGCGCTTCCTGGAGAAGGCCCAGGGCCTGCCGGCCGACCAGGTCTTCCTCGACCTGGAGGACGCCTGCGCCCCGCTGGTCAAGGAGAGCGCGCGCCACAACATCGTCGACGCGCTGAACAACGGCGACTGGGGCGACAAGACCAAGGTCGTCCGGGTCAACGACTGGACGACGCACTGGACGTACCGCGACGTGATCACCGTCGTCGAGGGCGCCGGCCCCAACCTCGACTGCATCATGCTGCCCAAGGTCCAGGACGCCGGGCAGGTCAAGGCGCTCGACCTGCTGCTCACCCAGATCGAGAAGACCATGGGCTTCGAGGTCGGCAAGATCGGCATCGAGGCGCAGATCGAGAACGCCAAGGGCCTGATCAACGTCGACGCCATCGCTGAGGCCTCGCCCCGGCTGGAGACCATCATCTTCGGCCCCGCCGACTTCATGGCCTCCATCAACATGAAGTCCCTGGTCGTCGGCGAGCAGCCGCCCGGCTACGGCGCCGACGCCTACCACTACATCCTGATGCGCATCCTGATGGCCGCCCGCGCCAACGACCTCCAGGCGATCGACGGCCCGTACCTCCAGATCCGCAACCAGGAGGGCTACCGCGAGGTCGCCCGCCGCTCGGCCGCCCTCGGCTTCGACGGCAAGTGGGTGCTGCACCCGGACCAGGTCGCCGCCGCCAACGAGATCTACTCGCCCTCGCAGGAGGACTACGACCACGCCGAGCTGATCCTCGACGCGTACGACTACTGCACCTCCGAGGCGGGCGGCGCCAAGGGCTCCGCGATGCTCGGCGACGAGATGATCGACGAGGCCAGCCGCAAGATGGCGCTGGTGGTCGCCGGCAAGGGCCGCGCCGCGGGCATGCAGAGGACCACCAAGTTCGAGATCCCGGAGGCCTGAGGCCATGCAGTTCGGACGCACCTACGAGGAGTTCGAGGTCGGCGCGGTCTACAAGCACTGGCCCGGAAAGACGGTCACCGAGTACGACGACCATCTCTTCTGCCTGCTCACCATGAACCACCACCCGCTCCACATGGACACCAACTACGCGGAGAAGACGACCGACTTCGGCAAGAACGTCGTGGTCGGCAACTACGTCTACTCGCTGCTGCTCGGCATGTCCGTCCCGGACGTCTCCGGCAAGGCGATCGCCAACCTGGAGATCGAGTCGCTGCGGCACGTCGCGCCGACCTTCCACGGCGACACCGTCTACGGCGAGACGACCGTGCTCGACAAGTGGCCGTCCAAGTCCAAGGACGACCGGGGCATCGTGTACGTCGAGACCAAGGGCTACAAGCAGGACGGCACGGTCGTCTGCGTCTTCCGCCGCAAGGTGATGGTGCCGACCGGGACCTACACCGAGCGGCGCGGCGGCGAGCAGCCCGGCCGTCCGACCCCGCTCTCCTGATCCTGTCCCCTTTATAAGAGGACTCCCCCCTTCCGACGGGGCCTCCGGCTTCGGACCGCCCCCTCGAAAGACCCCGGACGGGCAGGCCGCCGTCATCGGCCACGCCCCACCCGGTACGGGGGCCCTGCTGCCGCAGCCACGCCGGCAGGGCCCCCGCAATCCCCCCCCGGGGGATTCCCCGACCTTCCGCAGACCCTCAGACCTTCCGGAGCCGCACGATGGGACGCCTCGCACAGACCGACGGCCTCACCGAGATCCAGCGGGACATCCTCGCCACCGTGCGGGATTTCGTCGACAAGGAGATCATTCCGGTCGCGACCGAGCTGGAGCACAAGGACGAGTACCCGACCGCCATCGTCGAGGGCATGAAGCAGCTCGGCCTGTTCGGCCTCACCATCCCCGAGGAGTACGGCGGCCTCGGCGAGTCGCTGCTCACCTACGCCCTGGTGGTCGAGGAGATCGCCCGCGGCTGGATGTCCGTCTCCGGCATCGTGAACACCCACTTCATCGTGGCGCACATGATCAACGCCCACGGCACCCAGGAGCAGAAGGACCACTTCCTGCCGAGGATGGCGGCCGGAGAGATCCGCGGCGCGTTCTCGATGTCCGAGCCGGGCCTGGGCTCCGACGTTTCGGCCATCTCCACCAAGGGCGTCAAGGACGGCGACACCTACGTCCTCAACGGCCAGAAGATGTGGCTCACCAACGGCGGCACCTCCACCCTGGTCGCGGTCCTCTGCAAGACCGACGAGGGCGGCGACACCCCGTACAAGAACATGACCACCTTTCTGATCGAGAAGGAGGCCGGTTTCGGCCCGAACCCCCGGGTTCCCGGCCTGACCGTGCCCGGCAAGATCGAGAAGATGGGCTACAAGGGCGTCGACACCACCGAGCTGGTCCTCCAGGACGTCCGCGTCCCGGCCGACCGCGTCCTCGGCGGCGTGCCGGGCCGGGGCTTCTACCAGATGATGGACGGCGTCGAGGTGGGCCGCGTCAACGTCGCCGCCCGCGGCTGCGGCGTCGCCCGCCGCGCCTTCGAGCTCGGCATCGCCTACGCCCAGCAGCGCTCCACCTTCGGCAAGAAGATCGCCGAGCACCAGGCGATCCAGTTCAAGCTCGCCGAGATGGCCACCAAGGTCGAGGCCGCCCACCAGATGATGGTCATGGCCGCCCGCAAGAAGGACGGCGGCGAGCGCAACGACCTGGAGGCCGGCATGGCCAAGTACCTCGCCTCCGAGTACTGCAAGGAGGTCGTCGAGGACGCGTTCCGCATCCACGGCGGCTACGGCTTCTCCAAGGAGTACGAGATCGAGCGCCTCTACCGCGAGGCCCCGATGCTGCTCATCGGTGAAGGTACTGCGGAGATCCAGAAGATGATCGTCGGGCGCCGGCTCCTGGAGGAGTACCGGATCGCCGACTGACCGCCGGGCCGCCCGTCGACCGGTCACCGCGCCGGGCGGCCCCCTCGAACCGCCGATCGACGGGCGTGCGGGCCCGTCCCGGCGGAGCGCCGTGCCCCGTCACGGGCCCGGCCTGGTCCGCCTGGGTCCGGCACGGCCCTCCGGAAGCGGCCACAGGGCGTACAGCTGCGGCGACGCGCCCTGCGGCCGCTTCCGCACACCCGCTCGCGGCCGCCACGCCCGTGTCGTGCGCCGGGGTTCCGTCGGCTGACCCGTTGAGACAAGAGTCACCAGCCTCGTCCGGTCCCTTGGGAACCGGACCGGGGCGAGCTACGGTCGTAGAGGTGGACGCGCGCACGCGCCGCCACCGGACACATGAACGAGCAGGCGGGTTGCCCACCCACCGTGTGCTCCCGATAGCATCCACCGGGACAGCAAGCCGTCCCTCTATTACCGATCCCGCGGTGGCCCCCGTCCAGCGGCCATGATCCCCCGCGACAAAGGTCTTCGATGCCCATCAGCCCGTCCCCTCACACCTCCGTCACGGACCGCGATGCCCTCGCAGCCCCGACGGCCGGTCGGCGACCCCGCGTGACCATCGCGCGCGGAGCCACCCCCTGGTTCGTCCCCACCCTCGCCACGGCCGCCGTGACCACCGCCCTCACCCGGCGCAGCGGCAAGTGGGCCCTGGCTGCGGTACCCGCCTGCGCGCTCAGCGCGGGCATGCTGTGGTTCTTCCGCGACCCCGAGCGTGAGGTCGGCACGGGCAGAGTGATCTCCCCCGCCGACGGCGTGGTGCAGAGCATCGACGCCTGGCCGGACGGCCGCACCCGGGTCGCGATCTTCATGAGCCCGCTGAACGTCCACGTCAACCGCGCGCCCCTGCCGGGCACGGTGACGTCGGTCGAGCACGTCGCGGGCGGCTTCGTCCCCGCCTTCAACAAGGACAGCGACCAGAACGAGCGGGTCGTCTGGCACTTCGACACCGAGCTCGGCGACATCGAGATGGTCCAGATCGCGGGGGCCGTGGCCCGCCGCATCATGCCGTACGTGGACGCCGGAACCAAGGTCGAGCAGGGCGACCGGATCGGTCTGATCCGGTTCGGGTCCCGGGTCGACACCTACCTGCCGGCCGGCGTCGAGGTCGGCGTCGAGGTCGGCCAGAAGACCACAGCCGGGGTGACGCGCCTTGACCGTGACTGATCCTGAGACAATCGTCGGCCTGGACGACGAGGAGACGGCCCTGCGCCGCCGCCGCTGGGCACGTGACCGCGAGCTGCGCGCTCCGCGCTCTCCCCAGCACCTGTCGACCGCCGACTTCCTGACCCTGGGCAACGCCGTCTGCGGCTTCCTGGCGATCTACTCGATCACCACCGGGGTCCTGGTCCCGCACATCACCAACCCGGACGCCGCTCCGGACCGGCACAGCGCCGCCACCGCCGTGACGCTGCTGCTGATCGGCTCGATGTGCGACCTCTTCGACGGCCTGGTGGCGCGCAAGCTGCGCTCCTCCGCCCTCGGAGCGGAACTGGACAACCTGGCGGACCTGATCAGCTTCGGCATCGCGCCGGCCTACTTCGTCGCGGTCTGGGGCATGGTCTCCCAGGGCTCCAACAGCAAGCTGTCGGCGCTCATCGCGATCACGGTGCTGCTCGCGGTGGTGCTGCGGCTGGCCCGCTTCTCGGCCGTCAAGATGCGGCCCGGGGTGTTCCAGGGCATGCCCTGCCCGATGGGCGCGATGACGGTGATCGCCATCGTGCTGCTCGACCCGCCGTTCCTGCCCGGTCTGCTCGCCATCTTCGGCGCCGCCTACCTGATGGTCAGCCGGATCGAGTACCCGAAGCCGCAGGGGCTGCTGGCCACCGCCACGCTCTGCTGGATCGTGGTCTCCATCGGCTGCCTGGCCGCCTGGGCGACCGGCCTGCCCAACGGCAACACGCTGATGCACGTCGGCGCGTTCGCCCAGATCACGCTCGCCGCGATGGCGCCGCTGCTGGTCATCCGCCGCAAGGTGGGGCAGAAGGTCGGCGACGTCCGTGCCCGCCGGGCGGAGTCGCGGATCGGCTGAGTCCCGCAATTGTCATAAAACTCAGGGCCCGGAACCTCTCGGTTCCGGGCCCTGACTCATGTGTGACGACCGGCGGACGCCACGGGGACGGGCGGTCGAGCGGTGCCCGGGCTGCGGGCGGTCGCGAGCGGTGCCCGGGCGGTCGGGGTCGCGAGCGGTCCCCAGGCGGTCGGGTGGCCGGGCGACGCCGGTGCGGGCGCCGGAGCCGGGCTCTCCGCGGACTCCGAACTTCCCCGCAATTGTCATAAAACTCAGGCGCCGCCCGTGTGCACGCTGAACGCCGAACGACGGGCCGCCCGGGCCACGCCCGGGTCCGGGTGCACGCTTGAGACCGCCGTCAGCACCGAGGCCGCCCGCGGGTGCCCGGACTGCCGGGCCCGGGCGAACAGCCGGACCGGATCGCCGGCCGAGGCTCCCTCGACATGGCCGACCAGGAGCTCCGTCTCCCCGTGGTCGAGCACCGCGGCCGCGGTGTCCACCCAGAGCCAGGCCGCGTCCACCGCGCCCAGCACGTCCGCCGGGGCGACGCCCTCGTCGGCGCGCTCCGCCAGCCACAGCAGTGCGTAGGGGCGCAGCACCGGTTCGTCCACCGCCGCGCGCACCGCCTGCTCGGCCGGGCCTCCGGCCACCCGCAGCGCCTCGAACGCCAGTCCGCGCACCAGTGCGTCGTCGCCCTGGGCGGCCTCCAGCAGCTCGCCCACCGCCCGGTCCGCCGGCCGGGCCGCGACCCAGGCGCGGAACTCGGCGCGGGCCGGGCCCGGCGAGTAGTCCGCACAGGCGTTCAGCAGCTCGTAGGCGCTCTGCTCGATGTGCCCGGCCGCCGTCTGGGCGACCGTGCAGATCTCCTCCAGTTTCGCCCGCACCGCCCAGTGGCCGAGCGGCGACAGCTCGGCGGCGTCGTTCCTGCGCGTCAGGGCGCCGACGGCCGCCAGGCCGTCCAGCATCCAGTCCAGGACGGCGGCCACGTCCGAGGGCGCGGCCGGGGTGTCGATCTGCGGCTCGCGGCAGGTCCCGCGGACGGCGGAGACGGCCGAGGCGGCGTGCGGCACCGGGGACAGTCCCGGCCCGCCGAGGCCGGCGCCGACCCGGCGCTCGTCCAGGCCTCGGCGCAGCAGTTCCAGCAGCTCGCTCTCGGCGACCGGCCCGTCGACCAGGTGGAGGAAGGAGAGCAGCTGCGGCGCCTGGTCCACGGCCTGCCCGGCCAGCACGGCGAACACACCGCGCAGGGCGGCGGGCGGCACGGGGGCGAGCAGGGTCCAGGCGTCGAACAGCGCCGACCAGCCGCGGATCACGGCCTCGTCGTCGTGCTCCCAGGCGTGCAGGCGCCAGCCGGGGCCGGCCCCGCCGTCCCGGGGCTCCACCAGGCCCACCAGCAGCGCCTGCCCCCACGCCTTGGCGGCGGCGCCGACCGTCATGGCCAGTGCCCGGCCCGCCGCGCGGGCGTCCTCGGGGAGCAGCTCGCCACGCTTGTCGACCTCGGCCAGTTCACCGGCCCAGCGGGCGATCCGGACGGCGTCCACCAGCATCCGGCGGGCCAGCGGTGCCAGCTCGGCAGGTGCCGGGAATCCCTCCGGCACGGGAACCCGGCCTCGCCCGGGAGCCGGAGCGGGTCCTCGTCGCCGGGGTACTCCGTTACGGGGGACACCCACCCCACCCGGCCTGCCACCGGCGGGCCGTTGGGCCGTTCCGGGGAGACGGGTCACCGTCGCACCGGTACCGATCGTCGGCGGGAGCGGGGCATCACGGTCGCGCGGGTTCCGAGACGTCACGTCGAGCAGTCTTCCCCTTGTACCGGCCTTCTGTCACATCCGGTTGTCCGTACGACCGGGCGACCGGCGGTGGCACCTCCGCAAGATCGGGCAACAACGGCAAACCGCCTGGCCGGAAACATGTGATCTGAGCATGCCACTTCGAATGCGCCGGTAGCCCAGAATGCTCGATCGGTCACGGTGGGTAGGGGTGGGGGCGTGGGCGCCGGGCACATTTTTACCCCTGGCGACAGGATGGTTTACCTCCGGGAAAACCGCTCCCGCGACTTCCGGCGAGGCTGTCCAGCCCGAATCCGGACGGATGCCGGGCGGACCGGGGGGATCTTTCCGCACGAGAAGTCGGCGGGTCCGACTTCTCGCGTCCGCACGGCGGAATGGGGAAACGTTCACGCACGGACGGGGGGAAGCCCGCCGGAAATTGCCGACGGGGCCCGGTCGAAACCGCCCGCGCCACCGGGGGGCGCGCATCTCCCTAAAGCAGCGGCGTGAGCCAGCGGCGGAGGAGTTCGGTGTAGTGGTCGGGGGCGGTGTTCCAGAGGGTGGCGTGGTCGGCGCCGGGAAAGGGCCGGAGGCTGACCAGGTCGTGGCGGACGGCCTCCAGTTTCTCGGCGGTGCGGAAGGGTGCGATCCGGTCCTCGGGACTGTGCAGCAGCAGGGTGGGGACGCGCAGGTCGGTGCCGTCGGCGATGCGTCCGAAGTCGGCGAGGTCGACGCCGGTGCGCCCTTCGGCCGCGAGGGCGCCGAGTTCGGCGGCGACGCCCCGGAAACCGGCCCGGGCGGCGTCCCGGCGGGCCGAGGCCGGGAGGTCGAGCACCGGCGAGTCGAGGACCAGGCCCCGGATCGCCTGCGACCAGGCCGAGCGGGCCGCCGTCTGGAGGACCATGGTCGCCCCGAGGGACCAGCCGTAGAGGATCACCTTGCCCGCACCGCTGTCCAGCGCCAGCCGCACCGCCGACTCGACGTCGCGCCACTCGGTCTCGCCGAAGTGGCTCAGTCCGTCCGGGGAGGCGGGGGCGCCGCGGTCGCCGCGGTAGGTGACGGAGAGGACGGGCAGGCCGAGCCGGTGGAGGAGGGGGAGCACCGGGAGGGTCTGCCCGCGGTCGGCTTCCGGGCCGTGCACCAGGATCACCCAGGTGCCGCGCTTGCCGTCGAGCCGCCAGGCGGGCAGGGCACCGAGCTCGCCGTCGGCGGCGGTCTCGGTGAAGGCGAGGCCGAGCGCCTCGGTCGGGTCGCCGAGCAGGACCCGGGGCGTGAAGCGGACCTCGGTGCCGGGGGTGAGGGTGCCGCGGTCGGCGCGGACCAGCCGCCGGGTGACGCCCTGTTCGTCGCTGTGCAGGATCTCCTCGACGACCGCGTGTCCGCCGTCCCCCCACTCGACCGCCCAGCGGCCGCGGCGCAGGCTCTCCGGGCCGGGGGTGAAGGTGATCCGGCCGGGGGCCAGCTCCCGCACCAGGACCGGGCCGGACTCCCGGAGGGCGGTCACCGGACGGACCATCCGTTCGGAGGCCCGACGACCGACCACCAGCACGGCTGCCCCGACCGCGGCGGCCGCCACGACGGCGGCGGTTCCCCAACGCATCTCGCTCCCCTGTTCTTTTGCTCTGCTCTGAGGCCCACGGATCTCCGACGCCCACGGCTCTGTTGCTCGCGTGCCCACGGATCTGTCGCCCACGCACCGGACGGTGTCCGTGCACCAGTTCACCGGCGCGCCGCCCACCCGGCCACCGGACTGAGCCGTTCGGGTCACACGGGCGCCGGCCCCGCGCCGTCGAGGGTGCCGGAGGAGCCCGGAGGAGCCCGGAGGAGACGTGAGGCGGCCGGGAGACGACGGAAGGAGACGGAGACGACAGGTGTAGTGGCGGCGATCCCACAAGCCGTCAGCCGGGCCCGCGTGTGACCAACCCCTCCGTGACCTCGGTTGACTCCCGGTTCGGGCCCGTGATGGGATCCTGGGGCCAAACGGAGGCATGGAGAGGAAGCCGGTGGAAGTCCGGCGCGGTCCCGCCACTGTCACCGGGGAGCACGCTCGGAACATCGCCACGGCGGGCCGTCGAACGGCCGCTGGAAGGCTCCGGGGGTGCGTCTGACCCGGAAGCCAGGAGACTCTCGCCCCCGTCACGTCGATCCAGGGCGCGGACCCTGAGTGAGGACACGCACGCGATGCAGGCTGCCCCGCCCTGCCGGACTCCGAGCTGCCTTCCGCCGTGCGGCCGATGACCCCTCCGCCGCCGCCTCCGTCCACGCAGCGCGCGTCCACGCCGCGCCCGTCCGCCCGTGCCGCCGCCTACGCGCTCGGCGCCCTCGTGGGCTACGCCGCCGACGCCCGCTTCGGCGACCCGCGCCGCGGTCACCCGGTGGCCGCCTTCGGCAGCGCCGCGACCCGCCTGGAACGGCGGCTGTGGCGGGACGACCGGGCCGCCGGCGCCGGCTACACGGCGCTGTGCGTGGGGGCGGTCGCGGCGGGCGCGCTCGCCCTGGACCGCACCGCGGGCCGGCGCCCGCTGGGCCGGGCGGCGCTGGCGGCGGCCGCGACCTGGACGGTGCTGGGCGGCACCTCGCTGACCCGGGAGGCGCGCACCATCGGCCGCTCGCTGGCAGCGGGCGACCTCGCGGCGGCCCGGGAGCGGCTGCCGCACCTGTGCGGACGGGACCCGAGCGCCCTGGACGGGCAGCAGATCGCCCGGGCGGTGGTCGAGTCGGTGGCCGAGAACACCGCCGACGCCGTGGTGAACGCGCTGACCTGGGGCGCCCTGGCCGGCACGCCCGGCCTGCTGGCCTTCCGCGCCGTGAACACCCTGGACGCCATGGTGGGCCACCGCTCGCCGCGCCACGCCCGCTTCGGCTGGGCCTCGGCCCGGCTGGACGACCTGGCGGGCTGGCCGGGCGCCCGGCTGACGGCGCTGCTGACGGTGGCCGCCGCGCCCGCGCCCCGGACGGCCTGGCGGGTCTGGCGGCGGGACGGCTCCGCGCACCCGAGCCCGAACGCGGGCCAGGCGGAGGCGGCGTTCGCCGGCGCGGTGGGCGTCCGGCTGGGCGGGACCCTCCGGTACGGCGAGCGGGTGGAGCACCGGCCGGTCCTGGGCGAGGAGTTGCGGCCGGTGACGGTGGACGACATCGAGCGCGCCTGCGCGCTCTCCCGGCGGGTGGGCGCGCTGGCGCTGGGTACCACGGTCGCGGGGCACGTGCTGCTGCGCGCGCTCCTGGGGAAGAGGGGAAGGGCATGACGAACGCGCTGCTGGTCGCGGGGACGACCTCGGACGCGGGCAAGAGCGTGGTGACGGCCGGGATCTGCCGTTGGCTCGCCCGCCAGGGCGTGCGGGTCGCGCCGTTCAAGGCGCAGAACATGTCGCTCAACTCCTTCGTCACCGCCGACGGCGCGGAGATCGGCCGTGCCCAGGCGATGCAGGCGCAGGCCGCCCGGGTGGAGCCGGAGGCGGCGATGAACCCGGTGCTGCTCAAGCCGGGCGCGGACGGCCGCAGCCAGGTGGTGCTGCTGGGCAGGCCGGTCGCCGAGGTGGGCGCGCTGGACTACCGCGAGCGCAAGCCCGTCCTGCTGGAGCGCGCCCTGGAGTGCCTGGCCGACCTGCGCCGCCGCTTCGACGTCGTGGTCTGCGAGGGCGCGGGCTCGCCGGCCGAGATCAACCTGCGCGACCGCGACATCGCCAACATGGGTCTGGCCACCGCCGCCGCCCTGCCGGTGGTGGTGGTCGGCGACATCGACCGCGGCGGGGTGTTCGCGGCGATGTACGGGACGCTGGCGCTGCTGTCCGCCGAGGACCAGCGGCACGTGGCGGGCTGGTTCGTCAACAAGTTCCGCGGCGACGCGCGGCTGCTCGCGCCCGGGCTGGAGATGCTGCACGAGCTGACCGGACGTCCGGTGCTGGGCACCCTGCCGATGCTGCCGGGGCTCTGGCTGGACGCCGAGGACTCGCTGGACCTGTCCACCGTCGTCGACCGGACGGACGGTCGCGGGCCGCTCGGCGCCGACGTCCTGCGGGTGACGGTGGTGCGCTTCCCCCGGCTGTCCAACTTCACCGACCTGGACGCGCTCGCCCAGGAGCCCGGCGTGCTGGTGCGCTGGGCGACCAGGCCGGAGGAGCTGGCCGACGCCGACCTGGTGGTGCTGCCCGGCACCCGGGCCACCGTCGCGGACCTCGCCTGGCTGCGCGAGCGCGGCCTGGAGCCGGCCCTGAAGGCACGGGCGGCGGCCGGGCTGCCGATCCTCGGCGTCTGCGGCGGCTACCAGATGCTGGCGCGCTCGATCGTGGACGAGGTCGAGTCGAAGGCGGGCGCGGTCGAGGGGCTCGCGCTGCTGCCGACCCGGGTCCGCTTCGGCGTGGGGAAGGTGCTGGCCCGGCCGGTCGGCGAGGCGTTCGGGCAGCGCGTCGAGGGCTACGAGATCCACCACGGGGTGGTGTCGGTCGACGGCGGCGAGGGGTTCTTCTCCGACGGCGCGGGGCGGCACCTGGACGGCTGCCGGCTGGGCCCGGTGTGGGGCACCACCTGGCACGGCGCGCTGGAGAACGACGGGTTCCGGCGCGAACTCCTGCGCGAGGTGGCGGAGTCGGCCGGGCGGGCGTTCGTCCCGGCGCCGGACACCTCCTTCGCCGCCGCGCGCGAGGCCCGGCTGGACCGGCTGGGCGACCTGATCGAGGAGCACGCCGACACGGACGCGCTGTGGAAGCTGATCGAGGGCGGGGTGCCGGCGGCCGGATCGCTGCCGTTCGTCCCGCCCGGTACCGCCGGGAGGGACGCATGAGCCGGGTTCGGCCGCAGGGCAGGGTACGAGCGCAGGACCGGGTACGACCGCAGGGCCGGGTACGAGCGCAGGACCGGACACGACAGGAGTGGGGTACGGCATGAGTGACGTCCGCTATCCGTTCACCGCGATCGTCGGCATGGCCGACCTGCGGCTCGGGCTGCTGCTGAACGCGGTCTCCCCGGCCGTGGGCGGCGTGCTGGTGCGCGGCGAGAAGGGCACCGCGAAGTCGACCATGGTGCGCGCGCTGGCCGGACTGCTGCCGGACATCGCCGTGATCGACGGCTGCCGCTTCGCCTGCGACCCGGCCGCGCCCGACCCGCAGTGCCCGGACGGGCCGCACGACGCCGCCACGAGCCACCAACGGCCCTCCCAGCTGGTCGAGTTGCCGGTCGGGGTGGCCGAGGACCGGATCGTCGGCTCGCTCGACCTGGAGCGGGCGCTGGCCGAGGGCGTCAAGGCGTACGAGCCCGGGCTGCTCGCCAAGGCGCACCGCGGCGTGCTCTACATCGACGAGGTGAACCTGCTCCAGGACCACGTGGTGGACCTGCTGCTGGACGCCGCCGCGATGGGCCGCTCCTACGTCGAGCGCGAGGGCGTCTCGGTGCGCCACGCGGCCCGGTTCCTGCTGGTCGGCACGATGAACCCGGAGGAGGGCGAGCTGCGGCCGCAGCTGCTCGACCGGTTCGGCCTGACCGTCGAGATCGCCGCCACCCGGGACCCGGCCGAGCGCGCCGAGGTGGTCCGGCGCCGGCTCGCGTACGACGCGGACCCGGCCTCGTTCGCCGCCAGGTTCGCGGAGGACGAGCGGGCACTCGCCGAACGCATCACCGCCGCACGGGAGTTGCTGCCCAAGGTCGAGCTGACCGAAGTGGCGCTCCGTCAGATCACTGCCGTGTGCGCCGCGTTCGAGGTGGACGGGCTGCGCGCGGACATCGTGATGGCCCGCACGGCCGTCGCGCTGGCCGCCTGGGACGGTCGTGCCGAGGTGCTGGAGGAGGACGTCCGCAAGGCCGCCCAGCTGGCGCTGCCGCACCGGCGCCGCCGCAACCCCTTCGACGCGCCGGGGCTGGACGAGGAGCAGCTGGACCGGACGCTGGAGGGACACGCCGGGCAGGACGACCCGGAGCCCGAGGACGACGGGCCCGGCCCGGACGGCGACGGCGACGGCGACGGCGACGGACCGGAGGGTGGTCCGGACGGTAGCGGGCCCGACGGCGGCCCCGACGGCGGTGGCGCGCCCGAGCCCTCCGACGGTCCGCACGCGGAGGCCGCCCCGGACACCGCCCCGCAAGCCCCGGGCTCCCCGGACTCCGGGGAGCCCGGGCAGCAGCCCGTACCGGCCCAGCACCCGGCCCCCGCGAAGGAGTCGGCGCCGGTCGCGGCCGCGGACCCGTACCGGACCCGGCTGTTCACCGTGCGGGGCACCGGTCACGGCGCCCAGGGGCGCCGCTCCCCCGCCGAGACCACCGGCGGGCACACCATCCGCGCCCGCCGCCCGCAGGGCGCGCTCGGCCGGCTGCACCTGACCGCGACCCTCCAGGCCGCCGCACCGCACCAGGCGGCGCGCGGGCGCAGCGGGCGGGCGCTGGTGCTGCACACGGACGACTTCCGCGAACAGGTGCGTCAGGGACGGGAGTCCAACCTGGTGCTGTTCGTGGTGGACGCCTCCGGTTCGATGGCGGCCCGGCAGCGGATGACCGCCGTCAAGGGCGCGGTGCTGTCGCTGCTGATGGACGCCTACCAGCGCCGCGACAAGATCGGCATGATCACCTTCCGGGCCGCGGGCGCCGAGCTGGCGCTGCCGCCCACGTCCTCGGTGGAGGTCGGCGCGGCCCGGCTGGAGTCGCTGCCCACCGGCGGGCGGACGCCGCTGGCCGAGGGCCTGCTGCGGGCGCACGAGGTGCTGCGGGTCGAGCGGCTGCGGGACCCGAACCGGCGCCCGCTGCTGGTGGTGGTGACCGACGGCCGGGCCACCGGCGGGCCGGACGCGCTCGCCCGGTCGCAGCGCGCGGCGGCGCTGTTCGCGGCGCAGGGCACCGCGAGCGTGGTGCTGGACTGCGAGTCCGGGCCGGTCCGCCTGGGCCTGGCCCGTACGCTGGCCGGGCTGCTCGGCGGCACCGCCGTCAGCCTGGACGAGCTGCGCGCCGAGGGCGTCGCCTCGCTCGTCCGCGAGAGCCGCTCCGGGGCTCGCTCCCCGCACGGCTCCGCGAACCGCTCCGCGCACGGCTCCGGGAGCCGCTCCGGGGGCCGTACGACCACCACTTCGATGCGAAAGGCGGCCTGACCGACATGCCCAAGGGAGTCCCCGAGAGCGTCCCCGACGACGGCCTGACGACCCGTCAGCGCCGCACGCTGCCGATCACCGCCGTGCACACCGGCCCGGGCAAGGGCAAGTCCACCGCCGCGTTCGGCATGGCGCTGCGGGCCTGGAACCAGGGCTGGCCGGTCGGGGTGTTCCAGTTCGTGAAGTCCGCCAAGTGGAAGGTGGGCGAGGAGAACGCGCTGCGCGTGCTCGGCGCCTCCGGCGAGGGCGGCACCGTCGACTGGCACAAGATGGGCTCCGGCTGGTCCTGGATCCAGCGCTCCGCCGAGCAGGAGATGTCCAGCGAGGAGGCGGCCAAGGAGGGCTGGGAGCAGGTCAAGCGGGACCTCGCGGCCGAGACCTACCGCTTCTACGTGCTCGACGAGTTCACCTACCCGATGCACTGGGGGTGGATCGACCCGGACGAGGTGGTGGCCGTGCTCAGGGACCGCCCGGGCAGCCAGCACGTGGTCATCACCGGGCGGTACGCGCCCGAGGCGCTGACCGGGTTCGCCGACCTGGTCACCGAGATGACCAAGGTCAAGCACCCCATGGACGCGGGCCGCAAGGGCCAGCGCGGTATCGAGTGGTAGGCCGTTGAGCACCGTCCCCCGCCTCGTCGTCGCCGCGCCCTCCTCGGGCGCCGGCAAGACCACCGTCGCCACCGGCCTGATCGCGGCGCTCACCGCGCGCGGACTGGCGGTGTCGCCGCACAAGGTCGGCCCCGACTACATCGACCCGGGCTACCACGCGCTCGCCTCCGGCCGCCCTGGCCGCAACCTGGACGCCTTCCTGTGCGGGCCGGAGCGGGTCGCGCCGCTGTTCCTGCACGGCGCGGCGGGGGCGGACGTCGCGGTGGTCGAGGGGGTCATGGGCCTGTTCGACGGGGCTTCCGGGCGCGGCGAGCTGGCCTCCACAGCGCACGTCGCCAAGCTGCTGCGGGCACCGGTGGTGCTGGTGGTGGACGGCTCCTCGCAGTCCCGCTCGGTGGCCGCGCTGGTGCACGGCTTCGCCTCCTGGGATCCTCAGGTGCGCCTCGCCGGGGTGATCCTCAACCGGGTCGCCTCCGACCGGCACGAGCAACTCCTGCGCGAGGCCCTGGAGGAGGGCTCCGGCGTACCGGTGCTGGGCGCGCTGCGGCGCTCGGCGGCGGTCACCACCCCGTCCCGCCACCTCGGGCTGATCCCGGCGGTGGAGCGCTCGGCGGAGGCCCTCCGGGCGGTCGCCGACATGGGCGAACTGGTCGCCTCCTCGGTCGACTTGGACGCCCTGCTCGAACTGGCGCGGACGGCACCGGAGTTGGACGCCGAGCCGTGGGATCCCTCGACCGAGGTCGCGCCAGTGGCCGGACGGCCGCGGATCGCGCTGGCGGGGGGCGCCGCGTTCTCCTTCTCGTACGCCGAGAACGCCGAACTGCTCGGCGCGGCGGGCGCCGAGGTGGTCCCGTTCGACCCGCTGCACGCCTCGGCGCTGCCCGAGGGCACGGCGGGCCTGGTGATCGGCGGCGGCTTCCCGGAGCTGTACGTGCGGGAGCTGAGCGGCAACGGCCCGCTGCGCGCGGCCATCGCCTCGTTCGCGGCCGCGGGCGGGCCGATCGCCGCCGAGTGCGCCGGACTGCTCTATCTGGGGCGGGAGTTGGACGGACTGCCGATGTGCGGCGTGCTGCCCGCCGACGCCCGGATGACCGAGCGGCTCACCCTCGGCTACCGGGAGGCGGTCGCCCTGCACGACTCGCCGCTGGCCCGGGCCGGGACGAGGGTGCGCGGCCACGAGTTCCACCGCACGGTCTGCGAGCCGGGCGCCGGCGAACTGTCCGCCTGGGGCTGGCGCCTGCCGACCGGCCCGCGCACCGAGGGCTTCGCGGGCGGCAACGTGCACGCCTCCTACCTGCACCTGCACTGGGCGGGAGCGCCGGCGCTGGCGTCCTCCTTCGCGGCCGCCGCCGCGGCGTTCGCGGCGGCGTAGCGCGCCGCCCCGCGCCGCGCCGGTCTGGGCTCGGTCTCGGTCTCGGCGGCCCTCCGGAATTCGCCGCGACGGCGCGGGGCCCACACCCCTAGTAGGGCTTGGTCAGGTTCGTATGGGTGTGGGTATGTCGCGGTGGCAGGTCGGACAGTGGCCAGCCCAGGTGGCGAGGATCAACTGCAGCTC
>NZ_JBVITE010000035.1:72559-86005 GCF_055575155.1 Kitasatospora sp. NPDC034533 | reverse complement strand
AAGGAATCTCCAACCCCAGTCACAATGACCGAGGCCGGGGATGTCAACATATCTGGCGTTGACTTTTGGCACGCTGTTGAGTTCTCAAGGAACGGACGCTTCCTTCGGACCGCCTTCCGGCAGGCCCTCCGGGCTTCGTTCTTTCGTGTTTCCAGCCTATCAGACGGTTTCCGTTCCGTTTTCCGGAGGTTTTCTCGTCTGAAATCTGGCGTTAACCGCCGAGTCGCGGCGACCCGACCCACCTTAGCGGGTCGTCGGCCGGAGCGCGAATCGGGGCGCGCCCGGGGTCCTCCGGACGGGGCATGATTTGTTGCTCTCGCGAGCATATACAGCAATGGGTCCGATTCGCCAAGATGCCTGTAGAGTGCGGCGCATCGGCCGAGAGGACTAGACCACTCCGGGCTCGATGGGTCGTCGACCAGCAGGTGGGCGGAGGGTTCTTCGCCCGGGAATGTCAGCAGATGTCCAAAGTTGACATGATTTAGGCTTCAGTCGATCGTCGCGCCGCTCCTCGCGGCCACTCGCTTTACTGCGCACTTGGGAGGCACAACCATGACCACTGTGACGTCGCCGCTGACCGGCAAGGTCGTCGGGCTCGCCGGCGTGCCGGACCCGGTGTTCTCGGGGGCGATGGTCGGCCCGGGGACCGCGATCGACCCGGTTCGTCGGCCGACCGAGGCGGTCGCTCCGGTGGATGGTGTCGTCGTCTCCATGCACCCGCACGCGTTCGTCGTCGTGGATGCCGAAGGCCACGGTGTGCTGACCCACCTCGGGATCGACACCGTCCAGCTGAACGGCGAGGGCTTCGAACTGCTCGTCAACAAGGGCGACACGGTGACCCGCGGCCAGGCCGTCATCAAGTGGGACCCGGCCGCCGTCGAGGCCGCGGGCAAGTCGCCGATCTCGCCGATCGTGGCGCTGGAGGCCACCCCCGACTCGCTCGGCGACCTGCGCGAGGACGGTGAGGCCGTCTCCGGCGAGCCCCTGTTCAGCTGGAGCTGAGCTCTCGACCTTCGACACACACCCGCCCCGCAGGAAGTGACGGGGCGGCCCGGCACTCAGCGGTTCCCGGCGGGGCCGCTCCTCTCAGCGGAGACAGGTAATGGAGAAGACACTGCGCGGCGTGGGTGTCAGCCACGGGGTCGCGATCGGCCAGGTGCGGCACATGGGGACGGCGGTGCTGGAGCCCCCGGCCACCCAGATCCCGACCGAGGACGCCCCGCGTGAGCAGGCGCGGGCCCAGGCCGCCGTCGAGGCGGTCGCCGCCGACCTCGTCGCGCGCGGCAACCTGGCGGGCGGCGAGGCGCAGGCCGTGCTGGAGGCCCAGGCGCTGATGGCGCAGGACCCGGAGCTGATGGCCGACGTGTCCCGCCGGATCGCCGTCGGCAGCAGCGCCGAGCGCGGCGTCTACGACGCGTTCGCCGCGTACCGGGCCCTGCTCGCCTCCGCCGGGGAGTACCTGGCCGGGCGGGTCGCCGACCTGGACGACGTGCGCAACCGGATCGTGGCCCGGCTGCTCGGTGTGCCGATGCCTGGTGTGCCGGACAGCGACGAACCGTACGTGCTGTTCGCGCGGGACCTGGCGCCGGCCGACACCGCGCTGCTCGACCCGACGCTGGTGCTCGGCTTCGTGACCGAGGAGGGCGGGCCGACCAGCCACAGCGCCATCCTGGCGCGGGCGATGGGCGTGCCGGCCGTCGTCGCGCTGCCGGGGGCGATCGAGGTCGCCGAGGGCACCGTCGTCGCGGTGGACGGCAGCTCCGGTGACGTGCTGCTGGAGCCGTCCGAGGAGAAGCAGGCCGAGCTGCGGGCGGCCGCCGCCGAGCGCAAGGCCGCACTGGCCGCCTCCTCCGGCCCGGGGCAGACCTCGGACGGGCACCGGGTGCCGCTGCTGGCCAACGTGGGCGGCCCGGCCGACGTGCCGGCCGCGCTGGCGAACGGTGCCGAGGGCGTCGGCCTGTTCCGCACCGAGTTCCTGTTCCTGGACGACTCGGCGAAGGCGCCCAGCGCGGAGAAGCAGGTCGAGGCGTACCGCCAGGTGCTGGAGGCGTTCCCGGAGGGCCGGGTCGTGGTCCGGGTGCTGGACGCGGGCGCGGACAAGCCGCTGGACTTCCTGACCCCGGCCGACGAGCCGAACCCGGCGCTGGGCGTGCGCGGTCTGCGCACCCTGCTGGAGCACCCCGAGGTGCTGCGGACCCAGCTGCGGGCGCTGGCCACGGCGGCCGAGGGCCTGCCGGTGCACCTTGAGGTGATGGCCCCGATGGTGGCCGACCGCAAGGACGCCAAGGACTTCGCGGCCGCGTGCCGGGAGGCCGGGCTGGACGCCAAGTTCGGTGCGATGGTGGAGATCCCGTCGGCCGCGCTGCGCGCCCGGGCGATCCTCCAGGAGGTCGAGTTCCTGTCGCTGGGGACGAACGACCTCGCCCAGTACACCTTCGCGGCCGACCGCCAGGTCGGTGCGCTGGCCCGCCTCCAGGACCCGTGGCAGCCGGCCCTGCTGGACCTGGTCGCCGCGGCGGCCGACGCCGCCCGGGTGACCGGCAAGAGCTGCGGCGTCTGCGGTGAGGCGGCCTCCGATCCGCTGCTGGCCGTGGTGCTGACCGGCCTGGGCGTCACCAGCCTGTCGATGGGCGCGGCCTCGATCCCCTACGTGCGCACCACGCTCGCCAAGTACACGCTGGCGCAGTGCCGCCGCGCGGCCGAGGCGGCCCGGGCCGCGGACAGCGCCGAGGAGGCGCGGGCCGCCGCGCAGCAGGTGCTCTCGGGCGAGTAGGGACACGAGGGACGCGCGGGCACGAGAAAGGGGCGCTCCCGCCGGGATCCGGTGGGAGCGCCCCTTTCGGTGTCCGCAGGGGCCGGTCAGGCCTGGCGCTCGACGCGGAGCCGCTCGAAGAAGCGCAGGTGTTCGAGGTGGTCGACGGAGCCGGGGTTGACGGCCTGTTCCAGCGGGGTGCCGGAGAGGATGCGCTTGACCGGGACCTCGATCCGCTTGCCGGTGAGGGTGTGCGGGAGGCCGCGGACCGCGATGACCTCGTCGGGGACGTGCCGCGGGGAGAGCTCGGTGCGCAGCGCGGTGCGGATGCGGCCGATGAGGTCGTCGTTCAGTTCGGCGCCGGGGGCGAGGACGACGAACAGCGGCATCCAGTAGCCGCCGTCGGGTTCCTCCAGGCCGATGACCAGGGACTCGGCGATCTCGGGCAGGCGCTCGACCACCTCGTAGATGTCCGCGGAGCCCATCCGTACGCCCTGGCGGTTGAGGGTGGAGTCGGAGCGGCCGTGGATGACGACGGTGCCGCGGGAGGTGACGGTGATCCAGTCGCCGTGGCGCCAGATGCCGGGGTAGGTGTCGAAGTAGCTGTCGTGGTACCGGGTGCCCTCGGGGTCGTTCCAGAAGCCGGTGGGCATCGACGGGATGGGCTTGGTGACGACGAGCTCGCCGACGGTGTCGGTGTGCGGGCGGCCCTGGACGTCCCAGGACTCGACGGCGGCGCCCAGGCAGGGGGCCTGGATCTCGCCGAGGTGGACCGGGAGGGTGGGGACGCCGCCGACGAAGCAGGAGCAGACGTCGGTGCCGCCGCTGACCGAGGCGAGCCAGACGTCCTGCTTGACCTCGTCGTAGATCCAGCGGAAGCCGTCCGGCGGGAGCGGGGAGCCGGTGGTGCCGATGCAGCGCACGGCGGAGAGGTCGAGGTCGCGGCCGGGGTGCAGCCCGGCCTTGCGGCTGGCGATGACGTACGCGGCGGAGGTGCCGAGGACGGTGGCGCCGGTGCGGGCGGCCACGGACCAGAGGGCGCCGGTGTCGGGGTGGCCGGGGCTGCCGTCGTAGGTGACGATCGTGGACCCGACGAGGAGGCCGGCCAGCAGGAAGTTCCACATCATCCAGCCGGTGGAGGTGTACCAGAGGAAACGGTCCTGCGGGCCGAGGTCCAGGTGGAGGCCGGCCTGCTTGAGGTGTTCGAGCAGGATGCCGCCCTGGCTCTGGACGATGGCCTTGGGCAGGCCGGTGGTGCCGGAGGAGTAGAGGACCCAGAGCGGGTGGTCGAAGGGGACGGCCTCGAAGACCGGTTCGACGTCGTCGGCGACCAGGTCGTCCCAGGTCAGGGCGCCTTCGGGGGCGGGGGCGCCGAGCAGTGGGACGTGCACGACGGTGTGCAGGCCGGGCAGTTCGCGGCACAGTTCGGCGACGACCTCGGTGCGGTCGTGGTCCTTGCCGCCGTAGTGGTAGCCGTCGATGGCGAAGAGGACGGCGGGTTCGATCTGCTGGAGGCGGTCGAGGACGCTGCGGGCACCGAAGTCGGGGGCGCAGCTGGTCCACACGGCGCCGACGGCGGCGGTGGCGAGGAGGGCGACGGCGGCCTGCGGGATGTTGGGCAGGTAGGCGCCGACCCGGTCGCCGGGGCCGATGCCGCGGGCGCGCAGGGCGGCGGCCAACGAACCGACCTGGCGGCGCAGTTCGGCCCAGGTGAGGACGACGGGCTGGTCGGTGGACTCGTCGAGGTGGAGGATCGCGGGGTGGTCGGCGTTGCCCGGGGCCGCCCCCGCGCGCAGCGCGTGCTCGGCGTAGTTGAGGCGGGCGCCGGGGAACCAGCGGGCGCCGGGCATCGCCGGGTCGGCGAGGACGGCCTCGGGGGCCTGGGTGAAGCGGACGTCGAACCACTGGGTGATCGCGGTCCAGAACCGGTCGAGGTCCTCGGTGGACCAGGCGTGCAGGTCCGCGTAGCGCTGGGCGGCCTGCTGGTCGTCGGCGGCCGGGGCGAGCGGGGCGGCCGGGGCGCCGTGGTTCTCGGCGGCCCAGGCCTGGAAGGCCACGAGGGTGGTGGCGGCGGCGCGAGCGGGGTTGGGGCGCCAGAGCGGCTGGTCCTGCGGTGGGGTGCTCACGGTGGTGGTCTCCCGGCCGGTGGTGGGGACGGGAGGGCTCATGGCAGACCCGTCCGGTTGGGCTGTCGGTGCAGACCATGCCATGTGATCGGCCGCCGCGCCAGGGTCCGCCGAGAGGAGGACCGGAGGTCAGCGGGGGGTGAACTCGCCGCCGAACCAGCGGCGCAGGACCTCGTTGTGGAAGTCCCACACGAGGGCGGTGTCGGCGGTGGCGAGCAGCCAGCCCTCGGTCTCGTCGGTGGGGCGCGAGGGCGGGAGGTCGGCGAGCGGGCGGGCGGGGAGCAGCCCGCAGACCATGACGAAGCGGCCGGCGGGGTCGGACGTGATGTGGATCAGGGTGACCTCGTCAGGGTCGGCCACGATGCCCGTCTCCTCGTGGAGTTCGCGCACGCAGGCCTGCTGCCAGCTCTCGCCGAAGTCCATGTAGCCGCCGGGGAAGGCGAGTTCGCCGTAGCCGGGTTCGATGGTGCGGCGGATGACGACCAGGGCCGGGTCGGCGTCGGGGCGGGTGACGGGCAGGACGGTGACCGCGACGGGCAGCGGGTTGCGGTAGCTGATCTCGGCGCAGCCGGGGCAGGTGCGGGGCCAGGCCTGTGTGCCGGACGGGTAGGGCGTGCCGCAGAAGTGGCAGTGGGAGTGCGGCCGGTGGCCGGTTCCGGGCGCTTCGCCGGCGGTCGTCGCTTCGTCAGTGGTCATGGCCGGATGGTAGCCGGGTGGGCCGGCGGCGTTGCCCGGGGCCGCGGAGGGTCAGGGGGACTCGGAGCCGTCGGCGGTGTCGTCCCGGGTGGGGCGCAGCAGTGCGGGGTGCAGCACGCAGGCACCGCCGGCGCGGTAGGTGCGGGCGCGGGGGCCGCCGCGGGCGCCGCCGCGCGCGGTGGTGGTGCCGGTGCTCTCGACGAAGCCGGGCACGGACAGCACCTTGCGGTGGAAGTTGCCGGGGTGGAGCTTCTCGTCCCAGACGGCCTCGTAGACGGCGCGGAGGTCGGGGATGGTGAAGTCGTGCGGCAGGAAGGCGGTGGCCAGCGGGCTGTACTCGAGTTTGGCGCGCACCCGGTCGAGGCCGTCGGCGAGGATGCGGGCGTGGTCGAAGGCCAGTGTGAGCGGGCCGGAGCCGGTGCTCCCGCCGACGCCACCCCCGTGGGTGTCGGCGGGAGCTCCGGCAGCTCGGGACCGGCCGTGGGGCCGGAGGTCCAGGTGGGAGACGGGGTGCCAGGCGGCGGCCGCGGCGTCCGTCCCGGCCCGGGGATCGGGCAGGTCCGGGGCGAAGGCGAGGTAGGCGACGGAGACCACGTGCATCCGCGGGTCCCGCTCGGGGGCGCCGTAGGTGCCGAGCTGTTCGAGGTGGAGGCGGCAGGGCCGGGCCTCGGGGACGCCGTGCAGGCCCGTCTCCTCGGCGAGTTCGCGGGTGGCGGCCTCGTCGAGGTCCTCCTCGCCGGCCCGCAGGAAGCCGCCGGGCAGCGCCCAGCAGCCCTGGTGGGGCGGGGCTCCGCGCTCGACCAGCAGGACGTGCAGGCTGCCCTCGCGCAAGGTCAGGGCGACCACGTCCACGGTGACGGCGATCGGGGCGTAGGCGCGCGGGTCGTACGTGGCGAGCCACTCCTGCTCGGCCTCCGGCCCGGTGGGGGGCGGCCGGCCGTCCGCTGCCATCGCCGGGTTCCTTTCCGTGCCGGGCCGGTGCGAGGGGGTGGTCTCGCCGGTGCTGTTCGTCTGGGGCGCCGTTCTTCTCGGGCTGAGCACAACGTAGCGACTGCGTGCCCGGGCGGCAAATGGTTTTCCCCTCGGGTGGGGGCGCCCGCCTTCTAGGCTGTGACCAGGAACTCTGCCAGAGGAGGCGGCCATGCCCACCACTCCCCCGCCGGACTTCGCCGCCGCGTTGGCCACCGGTCCGCTGGTGCTCGACGGCGGGATGTCGAACCAGTTGGCGGCGGCCGGGCACGACCTGTCGGACGGGCTGTGGTCGGCGCGGCTGCTCGCGGACGACCCGCAGGCGGTGGTGGCGGCGCACCGGGCGTACTTCGCGGCCGGCGCGGACGTCGCGATAACGGCGAGCTACCAGGCGAGCTTCGGGGGCTTCGCCCGGCGCGGGGTCGGCCGGGCGCAGGCGGCGCGGCTGCTGGCGAGCAGCGTGGAGCTGGCCCGGGAGGCGGCGCGGTCCGCACCGGGCGGGCGGCGGCGCTGGGTGGCGGCGTCGGTGGGGCCGTACGGGGCGGTGCTGGCGGACGGGTCGGAGTACCGGGGCCGGTACGGGCTGAGCCTCGCGGAGCTGGTCGCCTTCCACCGGCCCCGACTGGAGGTGCTGGCGGCGGCCCGGCCGGACGTGCTGGCGCTGGAGACGGTGCCGGACGCGCGGGAGGCGCGGGCGCTGCTGGAGCTGGTGCGCGGGCTGGGGGTGCCGGCCTGGCTGTCGTACAGCATCGAGGGCGACCGGACCAGGGCCGGGCAGCCGCTGGCGGAGGCCTTCGCGCTGGCCGCCGGGGTGGACGAGGTGGTCGCGGTGGGCGTCAACTGCTGTACGCCGCAGGACGCCGATCGGGCGGTGGCGGTGGCCGCCGAGGTGACCGGGAAGCCGGTGGTGGTCTACCCGAACAGCGGGGAGCGCTGGGACGCCGGCCGCCGGGGCTGGCGCGGTGAGCCGACCTTCCGTGCGGCCCGGCTGGGTGGCTGGCTCGCGGACGGGGCGCGGCTGGTGGGCGGCTGCTGCCGGGTCGGGCCGGACGACATCGCCGCGCTGGCGGCGCAGGTGGCGGTGCTGCGGGCGCATCCCGTGGGCTGACGGCACCGGACCGACGCCCCGCCGCCGCGGTCCCCCTCCGGGCGGCGGGGCCGGTTGCC
Source organism: Kitasatospora sp. NPDC034533 (assembly GCF_055575155.1). Lineage (NCBI taxonomy): Bacteria > Bacillati > Actinomycetota > Actinomycetes > Kitasatosporales > Streptomycetaceae > Kitasatospora > Kitasatospora sp. NPDC034533. The sequence goes on along the minus strand of NZ_JBVITE010000035.1, from coordinate 78,295 downwards.
CCGGGGGGAATGTGCGCGGAGTCAGGGCGGCCTGGCAGACTCGTCCCCGTCACCACTGCGGTCGACAATGTCGACCGCCTGTCAGCGCGGAGGTTCCCATGCCCGGCCCGATCCAGTCGCTTTCCCGGGCCGCCGCGATCATGCGCCTGCTGGCCGGCGGTGAACGCCGCCTGGGGCTGTCCGAGGTCGCGACGGCGCTGGACCTCGCCAAGGGCACCGCGCACGGCATCCTGCGCACGCTCCAGCAGGAGGGGTTCGTCGAACAGGACCCGGAGAGCGGCAAGTACCAGCTGGGCGCCGAGCTGCTGCGGCTCGGCCAGAGCTACCTGGACGTGCACGAGCTGCGGGCGCGGGCGCTGGTGTGGGCCGACGACCTGGCCCGGGCGGCCGGCGAGACGGTCTACCTGGGAGTGCTGCACCAGCAGGGCGTGCTGGTGGTGCACCACGTGTTCCGGCCGGACGACACCCGGCAAGTGCTGGAGGTGGGCTCGATGCAGCCGCTGCACAGCACCGCGCTGGGCAAGGTCCTGGTGGCCTACGACCCCGTTGCGCGCGGGGAGTTGGGCGACGGGCCGTACGAGTCGTACACCCTGCGGACGCTGACCGAGGCGGGTGACGTGGACGCCGAGTGCGCGCTGATCCGGGAGCGCGGCTGGGCCGACTCGATCGAGGAGACCTGGGAGGGCGTGGCCTCGATCGGCGCGCTGATCCAGGACCGGCGGCGCAACCCGGTGGGCGCGGTGTGCATCAGCGGGGCGGTGGAGCGCGTCTGCGAGGACGGCTTCGTGAAGCCCTCGCTGGTGGCCTCGGTGCGCAGCGCGGCGCGGGCGATCTCCCGCGACCTGGGCGCCGGGCGGTTCTGAGCGGGACCCCGCGGAGGGGTCGATTCGTCACGCAGAGGCGCGGACGGGCTGGAGGCCTGTCCGCGCCTCTGGCGTTTTGTCCTATTTTCGGGCGCTCCGCTCGGTAACGTCGACGGACCGCCCGAGGTGAGGGTCACAGCTCCGTAACCCCGCCTTGACGCGGGGGCGACCTGGGGAGGAAGCTTCCGCATGGCGGTCGACATTGTCGAACGATGGCCGGAGAGATCACTCCCACAGTGCGCTCACCCGCACAACGATCGACCGGCCGTCTGCCCCCACCTACCCTCCGGGCCATATGGACAAGGGAGTCTTTGTGTCCGCGTTCTCCAACGGCGACGTCTTCGTCGGCGAAACCCTCGGCACCGCCGCCCTGATACTTCTCGGTGGCGGCGTCTGCGCCGCCGTGACCCTCAAGAAGTCGAAGGCCGTCAACGCCGGCTGGCTGGCGATCACCTTCGGCTGGGGCTTCGCGGTCCTCATCGCCGCCTACATGTCGGCCCCGAAGTCCGGAGCGCACCTCAACCCGGCCGTCACCATCGCGCTCGCCGTCAAGAGCGGCGAGTGGAGCCAGGTGCCGCTCTACCTCGGCTCCCAGCTGCTCGGCGCGATCATCGGTGCCGTGCTGGTCTGGGCCGCCTACCTGGGCCAGTTCAACGAGAACAAGGAGCCCACCCTCGGCATCTTCTCGACCGGCCCCGAGATCCGGAACCCGGTCCAGAACGTGATCACCGAGGTCATCGGCACCTTCGTGCTCTGCTTCGCGATCCTCACCATCGGCACCAACTCCGGCCTCTCCCAGTCCGGCACCGGCACCCTGATGGTCGCCTTCACCGTCGTCGGCATCGGCCTCTCGCTGGGCGGCCCGACCGGCTACGCGATCAACCCGGCCCGCGACCTCGGCCCGCGCATCGCGCACGCCCTGCTGCCCATCCCCAACAAGGGCACCTCCGACTGGTCGTACGCCTGGGTGCCGATCGTCGGTCCGATCCTGGGCGGCCTGGCGGCCGGCGGCCTCTACAACGCCATCTTCTAAAGGACGGGTTCGACCCCGCCGAGCACGGGGACTGACCGATCGAACGTCAGGCCCACCCACCCCGTAATCCCCGAACCCGAGCCGAGGACCCTCCCCATGACCTCCACCGGTAACTACATCGCCGCGATCGACCAGGGCACCACCTCCAGCCGCTGCATCATCTTCGGCGCCGACGGCCGGATCGTCGCCGTCGACCAGCAGGAGCACCGGCAGATCTTCCCGCAGCCCGGCTACGTCGAGCACGACGCCGCCGAGATCTGGACCCGGGTGCAGTCGGTCGTCCGCGGCGCGCTGGAGAAGGCCGGCCTGACCAAGGACGACATCCGCGCGATCGGCATCACCAACCAGCGCGAGACCACCGTCCTGTGGGACAAGAACACCGGTGAGCCGGTGCACAACGCGCTGGTGTGGCAGGACACCCGCACCGAGGCGCTCTGCCGCGAGCTGGGCCGCAACGTCGGCCAGGACCGCTTCCGCCGCGAGACCGGCCTCCCGCTGGCCAGCTACTTCGCCGGCCCGAAGATCCGCTGGCTGCTGGACAACGTCGAGGGCCTGCGCGAGCGCGCCGAGGCCGGCGACATCCTCTTCGGCACCATGGACACCTGGGTGATCTGGAACCTCACCGGCGGTGTCAACGGCGGCAAGCACGTCACGGACGTCACCAACGCCAGCCGCACCATGCTGATGAACCTCCACACCCTCCAGTGGGACGAGAAGATCGCCGAGTCGATGGACGTGCCGATGGCCGTCCTGCCGGAGATCCGCTCCTCCGCCGAGGTGTACGGCGAGGCCGTCGGCGACCTGGCCGGCGTCCCGGTCGCCTCCGCGCTCGGCGACCAGCAGGCCGCGCTGTTCGGCCAGACCTGCTTCGACGAGGGCGAGGCCAAGTCCACCTACGGCACCGGCACCTTCCTGCTGCTGAACACCGGCGAGAAGATCGTCAACTCGTACCACGGGCTGCTGACCACCGTCGGCTACCGGATCGGCGACCAGGCCCCGGTGTACGCGCTGGAGGGCTCGATCGCCGTCACCGGCTCGCTCGTCCAGTGGCTGCGCGACCAGCTCGGCATCATCTCCACCGCCGCCGAGATCGAGACCCTCGCCAACACCGTCGAGGACAACGGCGGCGCCTACTTCGTCCCGGCCTTCTCCGGCCTGTTCGCCCCGTACTGGCGCTCCGACGCCCGCGGTGTGATCGCCGGCCTGACCCGGTACGTCACCAAGGGCCACCTGGCCCGGGCCGTCCTGGAGGCCACCGCCTGGCAGACCCGCGAGGTCGTCGACGCCATGCAGAAGGACTCCGGGGTCGAGCTCACCGCCCTCAAGGTCGACGGCGGCATGACCAGCAACAACCTGCTCATGCAGAACATCGCCGACGTCCTGGACGCCCCGGTCGAGCGCCCGTACGTGGCCGAGACCACCGCCCTCGGCGCCGCCTACGCGGCGGGTCTCGCCGTCGGCTTCTGGAGCGACCTCGACACCCTGCGGGCCAACTGGCACCGCGCCGCCGAGTGGACCCCGCGCATGGACGAGGCCACCCGGGAGCGCGAGTACAAGAAGTGGCTCAAGGCCGTGGAGCGCACCATGGGCTGGGTGGAGGAGGAAGAGAACAACTGACCGACAAGCCGGTCGGGGCCCCGTGCCCCGGCCGGCCGCCCGCTGTTCCGGCAACGGGCGCACCCGTGTTTCACCGGCCCGCCGCACCGGGCCGACCGGCCTCTCCCGCAGAGGCCGCACCGCACCCGAGAGGAGTAACGGCGCCGCCCGACCCGCGCGCCGTACACAACCACCATGGCTACCATCCCGACCCTGGGCGCCGAGCGCACCGCCGGCCGCACCGCCTCCCGCGCCGAGACCCGCGAACTGCTCGGCAAGGCCACCTACGACCTGCTGGTGATCGGGGGCGGCATCCTCGGCACCGCCGTCGCCTGGACCGCGTCCCAGGCCGGCCTGAAGGTCGCCATGGTCGACGCCGGCGACTTCGCCGGCGCCACCTCCAGTGCCTCCTCCAAGCTCGTCCACGGCGGTCTGCGCTACCTCCAGACCGGCGCGGTCAAGCTGGTCGCGGAGAACCACAAGGAGCGCCGCGCGCTCTCCACCGACGTGGCCCCGCACCTGGTCAACCCGCTGACCTTCTTCGTGCCGGTCTACAAGGGCGGCCCGCACGGCGCCGCCAAGCTCGGCGCCGGCGTCTTCCTGTACTCGGCGCTGTCCGCCTTCCGCGACGGCATGGGCCGGGTCTCCACCGCCGCGCACGCCGCCCAGCAGGTGCCCGCGCTGCGCACCGACGGCCTGCGCTCGGTGGCCGTCTACGGCGACCACCAGATGAACGACTCGCGCGTCGCCGTGATGACCGTGCGCGCCGCGGTCGACGCCGGCGCCGTGGTGCTCAACCACGCCGAGGTCACCGGGCTGCGCTTCACCGGCGGCCGGGTCACCGGTGCCGAGCTGCGCGACCGCCTGGACGGCAGCGAGTTCGGCATCGACGCCCGCCTGGTGCTGAACGCCACCGGCCCGTGGGTCGACCACCTGCGCAAGATGGAGGACGCCGGCGCCGCGCCGTCGATCCGCCTCTCCAAGGGCGCCCACGTGGTCGTCAAGCGCCGCTCGCCGTGGCGCGCCGCGCTGACCATCCCGATCGACAAGTACCGTGTCTCCTTCGCCATCCCGTGGGAGGACCACGTCCTGCTCGGCACCACCGACGAGGAGTACACCGGCGACCCGAAGGACGTCCGGGCCACCGAGGCGGACATCGACCAGATCCTGGGCGAGGCCGGGCACGCGATCCGCGACGAGCACCTCGACCGCGACCTGATCACCTACTCCTTCGCCGGCCTGCGGGTGCTGCCGGGCGGCCCGGGCGACACCGCCGCCGCCAAGCGGGAGACCGTCGTCACCGAGGGCCGCGGCGGCATGCTGTCGGTCTCCGGCGGCAAGTGGACCACCTACCGGCACATCGGCCGCACCGTGCTGGAGAAGCTGGCCCACGTGCCCGGCACCAGCCTCGGTGAGGACATGTCCCCGATCGCCCCGACCGTCCCGCTGCCGGGCGTCGGCGCGCCGAACGCGGTGGCGCACCGCCTGCTGATCGACCGCGAGCCGGGCTCGCGGATGGAGCCGCTGGTGGCCAAGCACCTGGCCAGCCACTACGGCACCCTGTCCTTCGAGATCGCCCGCATGATCGACGAGAACCCGGAGCTCGGCCGGCCGATCCACGAGGACGGCCCGGACGTCTGGGCGCAGGTCGCGTACGCGGCGGACAACGAGTGGGCGTACACCACGGACGACGTGCTGCGCCGCCGCACCACGATGACGGTGCGCGGGCTCGACACCCCGGAGATCCGGGCCGAGGTCGAGGCCTTCCTCGCGAAGCGCGGGAACAAGTAGGCAGGGCCGCACGGAGCAGGCGCTCGGAGGCGGGTCCTCCGCGGCGGGCGGGCGTTCGGGATTCCCCCGGGCGCCCGCCCGCCGTTTCGCGTCGCGCGGGGGCGCCGGACCGGGAGGCCGGGCCCTGAGCACCCGCGCCGGGCGGGGTCGCCGAGCCGGTCGCCGTCGGGCATGAGCGGTTCGGCGCGGGCACCCGGGGGACGCTGCCGGAGCCGGTACGCCGGGCGCGAGTGCCGTGGGGGCGGCGACGGGGTCCTGGCGGTGGCGCTGCCGAGCGCTGCCTGGGCTGATGGGCGTACGGGCGTACGGGCCCGGTCGTACGGGCGGGCTGACGGGGAAACGCCGAGGGGGGGGAACCCCTTGGTCCAAAGTGCCCACCCCCAGCGGGGGCTCTGGAAGGGGCACCAGACCACCCAAATGGAAGGGACGGACCAAGACACAGAGGACAACAAG